>JANYBF010000217.1 GCA_025360895.1 Verrucomicrobiota bacterium | reverse complement strand
TGGACACGATGCGTTTTCGCGCTGAAGCGGCCTGAAGGCCGCGCTCCGGCGACTTCGTTGATGCGTGTCCATTAGCGTCCATTCGTGGTTGATTCCCATGTCTGAAGCTTTTCTACAAATTGAGAATCTGAAAACTCACTTTCCGCTGGAGAGTGGAATGATTGTCCGCCGCCGGATTGGTACGGTCAAGGCCGTGGACGGCATATCATTCTCGCTGGTGCGCGGGGAAATTCTTGGACTGGTCGGCGAATCGGGTTGCGGCAAATCCACGCTGGGCCGGACGATTCTGCAATTGATTCCGCCCACGGAGGGTGCGGTGGTTCTGGCGGGGAAAAATCTGGCGGGCATGGACAAACGCGAATTACGCGCGGCGCGGGCGGACTTCCAGATGATCTTTCAGGACCCGTATGCATCCCTGAATCCGCGCATGACCGTCTTTGACGCGCTGGCCGAGGCGATGCGGGCGCACCGGAAAATTCCCGGCCGCGAAATCAACGAGCGCGTGGCGGCGTTGATGCAGAAAGTTGGCCTGTCGCCCCGCTTCGTAAAAAAGTATCCGCACGAATTTTCCGGTGGGCAACGACAACGCATTGCCATTGCCCGGGCCTTGGCGGTGGAACCAAAGCTCATCATTGCGGACGAGCCGGTCTCCGCGCTCGACGTTTCCATTCAGGCGCAAATCATCAATTTGCTCGCGAAGCTCTCGCGGGAGATGCAACTCACGTTGATTTTCATCTCGCACGATCTCTCCGTGGTCAAACACATCTCCGATCGCATCGCGGTAATGTATCTGGGCCGGATTGTGGAAATGGGGCCGGCGGCGCAAGTTTTTGAGCAGCCGCTGCATCCCTATACCAAGGCGTTGGTCAGCGCCGTGCCCATCCCCGACCCGGAACGCGAGAAACAACGCCAGCGCATCATCCTGTCCGGCGACCCGCCTTCGCCGCTGAACCCACCCGCTGGCTGCGCCTTTCATCCACGTTGCGCCCACGCGAATGATGGCTGTTCCCGCGTCCTCCCGGTCATGGAATCATTTGACGCCGCGCGAACCGTTGCCTGCCTGCGCGCCCACGAAATCAACGGGGCATAGCAACGGCAGCCCGAGGGGGGCGTTTTTTGGCAGCGGAATAAGGGTCAGGGGAATGACGCTTTGCAGGTAGCGGAGTTGGTGCTGGTTTACTGATTTTCTTGACCACGAAATACACCAAACACACGAAAGAAATACAGAAACAATGAGCCAGAAAGTTTTCCGTCCCAAGCTTTCGTGTAGTTCGTGTGTTTCGTGGTTAAAGACTCTTTTCAGGAACGCCTCGGACTTTATTCCTCTGATAATTTTTCCCCTGACCAATCTTGCGGAGTTCAACGCAACTGGCCGCGCACCGCCATCAGATGAAGACGGAGAGTGCAAAGAAAAGCCTGTCAGGTCTGACATATTTATAGATTCGCGATTACCAGACCATCCCAGCTCCGTAGGAGCGACATCGGGAATATGCCGCTCCTACGGAGCTTGTGATCTTGGTGGGCGGGGTTCTACAAATATGTCGCGCCGCTGGCGCTGGGAACGGAGCGCGGGCTTCAGCCCGCTTCAACACGCGAATGACGACACGCGTTGGATTACCTGTGACCGCCTCTGCTGCGCGGACGGTGAAGCGGCGTAAACGCCGCGCCCCGAAAAAGTTTGTCAGAGGAATGAGGGTCAGGGGAATGTCTCTTTACCGGAACGCCTCGGACTATATTCCTCTGACAATGATTCCCTTGGCCGAGGTAGCCGAGGAAACTTTCGTAAAGGATGATCGCCGGGACGATTCTGGCGAAATCGCTGTCCCGCGCGCTGATCGGCCGTAAGGCCGGCACTTGTGAGCCGAAGGCAGACTCAACCCCTCCTGCCGAAAGCAGAACCGCGCCCGGGAATTGCTTCCGATGGCGCGGTCTGCGAATGGCATCGCCGGGATTATTTGGTCGCCGCGTTGGTCGAAGATGTTGGCGTAGTTGCCGGGGCGGTCAGCGCGTTGGAAGCCGGCGGAACGAAAGCGGGCGGCGCGGTAACGGGCGCACCCGCCGGCGGCTGGGTGGCCGGCATTTGCTTGTTCTGCTGCTCAATCTGTTGTTGAAAGCTCTTCGACGACGAGCGTGAGGTGCTGTTTTGCAACAAGGTGATCAGGATGAGCAGGACAAAAAACGCGATGGTGGCGTATTTGGTGATCTTCGTCAGCGGGTTGCCCGCGCCGGCGCCGAAGAGCGCGTCCGCTGCGCCGCCGCCGAATGCGAGGCCCGCGCCGGCTTCCTTTTTTGGAAGTTGCACGAGCACCAGCAAGATCAACAACATGCAAACCAGCACCAATACGACCGACAGAAAGACAGTGATTATTGTCATAAGCTTATTGTTATATGGAATTCTTAATGATGTCAGCAAAACTTCGCGCTTCCAAGGACGCGCCCCCGACCAATGCACCGTCCACGTCCGGCTGGCTCATTAATTCGCGGGCGTTGGCGGGCTTCACGCTGCCGCCGTATTGGATGCGGACTTTCTTGGCCACGGCGTCGTCAAATAGCTTCACCAGCAATGCGCGGATAAAGGCGTGCGCATCCTGTGCTTGTTGGGTGGTCGCCGTCTTGCCGGTACCGATGGCCCAGACGGGTTCGTAAGCAATAATCGTCTCGACCATTTGGTCCTTGCTCAGATCCGCAAGGCTGCCGCGCACCTGGGTTTCCAGAACTTTTTCCATCTGGCCCGCCTCGCGTTCCGTCAGCGTTTCACCCACGCAGACAATCGGCTTGAGCGACGCGCCATGCACAGCGGCCGCCTTCTTCGCAATCAACGCGTCGGGCTCTTTTTGGAACTGGCGGCGCTCGGAGTGGCCAAGGATGACATAGCGCGTGGAAAATTCCTTGAGCATGCCGGCGGCAATTTCACCGGTGTAGGCGCCCATGCCGTTCTCGCTCATGTTCTGCGCCCCGAGCTTGATGTTCGAGTCGAGGATGGACTTCGACACTGATTCGAGCGCCGTGTAAGGCGGGCAGACCACGATGTCCACTTCCTTCACGTTGGCGAGGTCGCGTTTGAGATCTTCCACCAAAGCGAGCGCCTCGGCGACCGTCTTGTTCATCTTCCAGTTACCAGCAATGATCAGTTTTCGTTCTTTGTTCATTTTCAAATCGTCCTTCGTTCTCGTCCTTCGTCCTCGAAGCCCTCGACGACGACGAGGACGAGAACGAGGACGGGAAATTTACTTGTCGCTCAACGCCGCCACTCCGGGCAGTTCGGTACCTTCCAGAAATTCCAGACTTGCCCCGCCGCCCGTGCTCATAAACGTCACCTTGTCACCCAGCCCGGCCTGATGAATCGCTTTCACGCTGTCGCCGCCGCCGATGATGCTCTTCGTCCCATTCTTCTGCGTGGCGTCCACCACCGCCTGCGCCACCGCATTGGTGCCGACGGCAAAGCGTTTGTCTTCGAAAATACCCATCGGGCCGTTCCATAGAATAGTCTTCGCACCCAGGATGACTTCGCGAAATTTCACGGCCGTGGCGGGGCCGATGTCCACGCCCTCTTCGCTGTCGGGAATGTTCGCCTCCGCATTCGTGCGCGGGTTGGTCAAATCCAGGATCGGGCGGCCCTTTTTGTTGAACTTGTCGGTTTTAACCGGAGTCACACAGGTGTTATCGGTCGGCAGCAGGAACTGGACGCCCCGTTGCTTCGCCTTGGCGAGGGCTGCGAGGGCCACGTCCGTCTTGTCTTTCTCGACGAGGGATTGCCCGATCTGAAAGCCCTGCGCCAGCTTGAAAGTGTAGGCCATCGCGCCGCCGATGAGAATGGTGTCCGCCTTGTCGAGCAGCCGGTCAATGACCTTGATTTTGTCAGAAACTTTCGCGCCGCCGAGGATCACAACGAAAGGTCGCGCGGGTTTCTCCAATTCGTCCCCGAGAAATTTCAGTTCCAGTTCCATCAACAAACCCGCCGCGCACTGACCACCGCGCTTGGCGACAATGCGCGCCACGCCTTCGGTCGAAGCATGCGCCCGATGCGCCGCGCCAAAGGCATCGTTGACATAGATGTCTGCAACCTTCGCGAGTTTCTCGGCGAACGCGGGATCGTTGGCTTCCTCTTCGTTGTAGTAACGGACATTTTCGAGCAGCAAAACACCCCCGGGGGGAAGCTCACCGGCCAGCTTCTCGACTTTTTCGCCGATGCAATCGTCCACGAAATTAACTTTGCAACCGAGCAATTCCGCCAGCCGCGCGGCGATCGGACGCAGAGACATGGTCGCCTCGCGCTGGCCTTTGGGGCGACCGAGGTGGGCGGCGAGAATGAGCTTCGCCCCTTGTTCGAGGAGCCGGCGCAGAGTGGGGA
>JANYBF010000196.1 GCA_025360895.1 Verrucomicrobiota bacterium | reverse complement strand
AGCGCCACCGGGACGAGTTGATACATTGCGCCCATGACGATGGAACCGATGAAACCCAGCACGAACAGATGGGTGACGGCGATGACGTATTGGTTGTAGTGATACGAAGCGAGCAGGGAGGGTTGCGCGACCAGCCAGAGGACGCCGAGGAGCAACGAGCCAAGGCCGATGAGCATGAACGCCAGCGGCAGCCGGATGGACGGAGCGGTTGCCCCGAGTTTCGGCTTGGTAGCCGCCGAGGTAACGAGGCGGATTTTGCTTTCGCTCATGCTCATCGCTTCCGCCTCCTCACGTCGTCGGCTACGGATGGAATGTGACTCAGCGGTGGCGGATATGGGTAATGAAACTGCCATCGGATTGCTCCTGGGATTCGCCTGTGAAACCGCGCTCCTCGAGTTGCGCGTAGAGGTGCATCGGGCGCCAACGGGTGTGGACGCGGAGCGTTACCCCGTCTGGTAACGTCGCGACCGCTTCGAGGGTTTTCATCAATGGCTGCGGCGGTTCAAAACCACGCGCGTCGAGTTCGATAATGTTTGGATTCATACCAGACATCAGAAGGCGAGGTTGATCTGGACGTAGACGAAGTCCGCGTCCTGCGACCCGAAGGCGGGACTCGACAACGATTGCTGAACGTAATCGCCCACGAAGAAATGGCCGTAGCCCGCCTCCACCTGCGCGAAGCGCGTGACAGCGTAGGTGCCAACGATGTCGATTTCGTTCCCCACAAAGCTGCCGTAGCGGGCGTTGACGCCATAGCCAGTCCCGAGCGTCGGCGAAGTGCCCCCGCGGGCCACGCCGCTCACGTTGTAAAAACTGTCGTGTGTGTTGGCGAGCCAGAAGCCATGGCCGGCGATCGTCACGTTCAATTTCGGGGTGGGCTTCAGCATCAAGCTGAGGCAGACGTCCTGGATGTTTTGCAGCGACACAAAATCCATGTAGCCATAAAACTTGTGGTTCGTCGGGAACAGGTTGTCGAGCGTCTCATGTTTGCCGTCGAACGGATCGCGGTCGCCCGAACTGTAATCGTATTCCAATCCCACGCGCGGCTTGCCCCACCAGTCCGCGAAAGTGTAACCGCCCTGGGCTGCCACCATGTAGGCGGATTGATCGAGCTTTTGCGTCGGCGTGAATGCCCCGGGGCGTTTATCCACGAAATTGCCGAACTGATAGGCGCTTTCCAGCGTGTAATCCCAGCCGCTCAACTCGCCCGGTTTGGACTTGAGCCGGAAGCCGACCGTGTAGATATCCCGCTCGCTGGGTTGCGGGAACTGCGGACTCGGCACAGCGGCCGCGGCTTGGGCGGAGGAGTTGCGCGCCAGAAAATAGACGTCGAGGATGTTCTTGGGGATTTTCAGCGTAGTGGCGTACAAACCGGAAAAGAAGTCATAGTCGTTGGGCACGTCGAACACGCCGTTCTGCGGAATTACGGGCCGGGAAACAAACACGTCCATGCCGAACCAGTCGTTCTGCCAGCGACCCTTGGCCGCGTCGAAGGTGCGGCCGATGTTGTTCCAACCGACCGCGCCGATCAGGCGCTCGTCGCCATACGACATTTCCATGCGCCCGACCTTGAGGGCGAGCGGGAATTCCTTGAGGTTGCCTACCCCGACAATGCCCTGGTGCAGTTCAATGCTGTCCGCCTCCGGTCCGTCGCCCCGCTTGGCAACCGTGCCGGGGACAAAAGGATTGTTGGCGTAGGCCCAGCGTTGATCGCTTTGGGCGAGACTGCTTTCCCCTTCGACCAGCGCGCTCCACCACTTGTCCGTGTAACCGCCGCGAAAGCGGATTTTCTCCAGAAAATACTCGTTGTCCACGTCTGCGCCGTGATCGCGAAAGTCCACCGAGCCGGGCACGCCCTGGATGCCATAGCCGTCCTTGACTTCGAAGCGCCCGCGCACCGAGCCGCCAAAGTCCCAGTTGGTGAATGCGGAATTCTGTTCAAGCAGATAGTGGTTTACCAAGCCCGCGTTCGTCGGCGCGCCGGACTTTGCTGTCGCCGTCGCTGTTGCTGACACCGGCGGTGCCTGACTGAAAGCCATGATGACACTGACAGCGTTTAAGAGTCCGGAAAGGAATAGATGTCTGAGCAGTTTTGTGTTCATGGCTCTAACCAAGGATTGGTGGCGTGGCGGGCGCAGGTTTTTCTTCCGGCTTTGAGAATGTAAGCAGCATCGAGAACTGCTGCGTGGCTCTGACGGCGTGCGGCAGATTCGGCGGCATGTAGAGCAGGTCGCCGGCCTTGAGCGCGTGCGGTTTGCCAGCGAGAAAAAAATCACATTCGCCGGACAAAATCAGAATCACCGCGTGTTGCGTCGAAGTGTGCTCGGTCAATTCCTGGCCTTCTGAAAAACCGAAGAGCACCGCCCGCGAATTGGGCGTCCGCAGGAGGGTCCGGCTGACAATGCCATTCGGGGCGAAACGAGTTTCCTCCGCGAGCGACAGAACTTTTTCCCGCGCGGAATCAATCACCGGTTGTTCACTCATGCGCCCAGCATCGCCGGCACGCCGGTTGCCCGGATTGACCCAAATCAAACAAGGCGGCGAATTAACGGGCGAGCGGGCCGAACACGAAGCAACGGCGGGTCTTTCAGACGTCGCCGTCGCCCATGGAAAGCTTACTCTCCAAGATTCCGGCGCAAGAGGGTATTCAGCCGGACGGGCGAGAGAATCGTGATGGTCTTGCCTTTGACGGCTATCAACTTTTGGGCGCGGAACTTGGCCAGCGTGCGCGAAAACGTTT
>JANYBF010000180.1 GCA_025360895.1 Verrucomicrobiota bacterium | reverse complement strand
TAGGCGTAGGCTTGCTCGGTGGATCGCTGGGGCTGGCAGTAAAACAGCGGCGGCTGGCGTGGCAGGTGGCGGGTTATGTTCGTCGCGAAGCCGGCATCAAAGATTGCGAACAGACTGGCGCGGTGGATTTTACCACGACGGACCTGTTGGCGGCAGTGTGGGATGCTGATTTGGTAATTCTTTGCACGCCACTGGGACAGATGCGTTCGCTCGTCCAGCGGTTGTTACCGACGTTGAAACGCGGAGCGATTGTGACTGATGTTGGCAGTGTGAAGAGCAGCGTCGTCAAGGAAGTGGAGACGATGATTGCCAAGGCGGGTGCTTATTTTGTCGGTAGTCATCCCCTGGCCGGCGGCGAGAAGCAGGGAGTATTGGCGGCGCGAGCAGATTTGTTTGAATCTGCCGTTTGCGTGATAACACCAACGAAGCGAACCGATCAATCCGCTCTGCGAAAAGTCGAGAAGCTGTGGAAAGAAGTCGGGGCGCGGTGCCTGCGTACCACTCCCGATGCGCACGATGCTTTGGTCAGCCGCTCCAGTCATCTGCCGCATTTGATGGCAGTCACGTTGACGAATCTGGTTCTGGATCCCAAGCTGCCGCCGGAGCAGTCGCTGCTTTGCGCCACGGGTTTTCGCGACACCACGCGCATTGCGTCTGGCTCACCGGAGATGTGGCGGGACATCGCGTTGACCAACCGCAAGCACATCCGTCAAGCGGTGGGTAGCTTTGTTTCCGCATTAAGACAATTCCAATCCGCGCTCAAGCGAGGTGACGCGAAGGCCATCGCCAAGTTCTTTGAAACCGCCAAGCGCCGCCGCAACAAGTGGTGTGCGCACTGTGCCTCGCCCTCACCGGAGTAATTGAACGATGTGATGATGGAGAATGACAAGCAACTCAGGTGTAATGGCAAGTCAGTGGTTCTATCTTTCACCTTCCATCCTCCATTCTCGCACTGAAAATGGCCTTACCCGACCTCATCGAAATCGTCCCGCTGGAAAAGCCAGTGCGCGCGGAAATTACCGTACCCGGCTCCAAGAGCATCACGAATCGGGCTCTCATTCTCGCAGCGTTGGCGGATGGCGAGGTGACGTTGACCGGCGCGCTGTGGAGCGAGGACACGCAGGTTATGGTCGAGGCGTTGAAGGTTCTGGACTTCGAGGTAAAGGTCGAAGCGGATGAAGCGGAGTTTTGCAATCGCACGATTACAGTCAAAGGGCAGGGTGGGAAGATTCCCAAAGCGGGCACAGCGGAGAAACCGTTAGAACTCTTTGTCGGAAATGCCGGCACAGCCGCGCGGTTTCTGGCAGCGATGGTTTGTTTGGGCAACGGTGTCTATCGTTTGTCTGGCGTGCCACGAATGCACGAACGTCCGCAGGCGGCGTTGTTCCAAGCATTACGCGAGCTTGGCTATCGTGTGGATGCGACGAATGACAAATTGCCGGCGACTATTTTCGGCCGTAGCAGCCGAGGTAACGAGGCTCATTCTGAAAAGGAAAGTCAGAGCCTCCTTACGTCGGCTGCTACGAACGAAGGATTGCGTTCCTGCACCGTGAGCATTGAGGAGAGTTCGCAGTTTGTATCGGCGCTATTGCTATCGGCTAGGTACGGCAGATGGAATGTGAAGGTGGCTGGCGACGACGTTGACGAAGCGCCGTACGTCGCGATGACTGAGAAATTGGTGGAAGTGTTTCCTTGGAGTGGTGGAAAATTTCAGATTGAGCCGGATGCTTCGAGTGGGAGTTATTTTTGGGCGACTGGAGTCATGATGAATGGCTGGATCAAGTTTGAGTCTCGGTTTGATTTGCCAGTCGAAGTCTCAAAGTGGCCAGATTGTGAACTGCAAATTGATGCAGAGTTTCCAATGATGATACCTATCTGGGGCGTGCAGAACCCGGCACTAATTTCCAGACACACGCATTTGGGTGATAGTATCATGACCGCGATAGTCATTACGCCGCTGGTTGACCATCCCATTGAATTTTCCGATCTTGGCCGTCTCCGCGTCCAAGAATGTGAGCGTGTTTTTGCTTTGCGCACCGAGTTGACCAAATGTGGTGCGAAAGTCATTGAGGAAGGTGATACGCTGACCGTTTATCCGTCAAAGCTTCACGGCGCGGAGATCGAAACCTACAACGACCATCGCATGGCGATGTGTTTTGCAATTCTGGGATTGAAAGTGCCGGGCATAAAACTCAAGAATCCCTCGTGCGTGAAGAAGACGTTTCCCAATTTTTTCCAAAAGCTGGCTGCCGCACCGCCGAATGGTCTGGGCGTGGAGATTCGCGATGGTCACACAGGGCGGAAACTGGAGATGGCAGAATTATTTGCCGATTAAGATCAAGCGTAAGAGCGAATGAAGCACCCTATCGTCATTGCCATTGATGGCACGAGTGCGAGCGGCAAAAGCACCAACGCCAAGCTTGTTGCCAAAGCGCTGGGCTTTGTTCATGTAGATACCGGCGCGATGTATCGCACATTGGCATGGTATTGTCTTCAGCAGTACGTCAACCCCGAGGACCCAAAGGCCGTGGCGGCGACGTGTCGCCGTTGGAAGGCTTCCCTGGCGAACGTGGACGGCCATGTGCATCTGCTCGTGGACGGCAAAGACCCTGGCAACGAGCTTCGCACCTCGGAAGTCAGTGCGGCAACCTCGCACATCGCCGTCGTGCCAAAGGTGCGCGATTGGATGAAGCAGAAGCAGCGGGAGTGCATCCAGTTTGGTAGTCTGGTCATGGAGGGCCGCGATATCGGCACGAATGTTTTTCCCGAGACGGATTACAAGTTTTACCTCGACGCCCACATTGAGGAGCGGACGAAACGGCGCGCGGCGGAGGGCGTGAACGAAAATCTCGCCGCTCGTGATCAACGCGACAGCCAACGGGCGGCCGCGCCGCTGATGATTGCGCTGGGCGCGAAGGTGATTAATAACTCGACGTTGACTTCGGCCGAGACGAGCGGGTTGATTTTGGCCGAAGTGCGGCGGCGGCTCGAGGCCTCCAGGAACGCAGGTCGGGACGGGGTTATGCGGTGACAAGGAAATGAAGTCTCATCTTGCCAACATTGTTTGTGGGCACGCACCACATCGGTAGTTGTTAGTGCAAAGAACATGAACTTCGTTTATTACTGCGGTTGGCGATTTTTCCGCACGTTCTACATGGTTTATTTCCGTGCGGAATGGTTCAATGCCGAGCGCGTCCCGGCAACTGGGTCGGTAATCTTCGCTTCCAATCATGCCAGCATTTTAGATCCGCCGCTGGTCGGAACAGGTCTGGATCGCGGCATCAGCTATCTCGCGCGGGAGTCAATTTTTCGCTTTCCCGTGGTAGGTTGGATTTTGCGAAACTGGGACGCGGTGCCGGTGGACCGTGATGGTGGCGGGGCAAGAGGTCTGAAAGCCATCATGGACCGTTTGTTAGCGGGTGGCGGAATTATTTTGTTTCCCGAAGGAACGCGAACAGTTGATGGAAAACTTCAACCCGCGCGATCCGGCATTGGCCTCACCGTAATCAAGTCAAACGCGCCGGTCGTTCCAGTGCGGGTGTTCGGGACGTTCGAAGCATTTGGAAAGGAAGTGCCGTTCCCGCGTCCGTATAAGATTGCGGTGAAGTATGGCCTGCCGATGGATTTCGCGGTGCAACGGGCGGAAGCAAAAAACTGTTCCAAGACGCGATTGAAGGGGATTTACCAGGAAGTGGCCAACGAAATCATGGCGGCAATTGCAAAGCTGGAGCCATGTGAGGACAAAAAATGTTTCCCCTAGCCAAAACTCAAAACCCAGGATGGTGACTTGTTCTTGTTATGAGTTTTGAGTTCTGGCTTTAAAAACGATTGAGTCGAGCGGTCAGTTCAAATTCCACTATTCGACAAAGTCGTGCTGATGCTATTGACGATTTGCGCCAGGCGCGGATGTGATTTTTCAAAATCCTCGACGGAACGCCGCAGTGCTTGGGCGGAGAGGTTTAACAGGTGTGGGTCTTGATCGGTCCGCATGGCTTCGTGAGTCGTGACTTGGGTGAAGCCAACAATGCTTTGCGCCTGTTCACCGTGGGTCCGGGCAAGATTTGCCGCTTCGTCCTTCAACGTGCTCAGAAGTTCGATTAGTTCACGCCGGCGTTCCGGCGTGAGCGAGTCCGTGGCTTGAATCCGAGCTTCAATTCGTTTGATGGTTTCTTCGATCATATTCGCACTTCCGCTTTCGGAAGAAATCTACGCGGAATGAGCCGTTCGGCAATGACCATGTTCAACCGACGCGCGTAGCAACCAGTGGTGCGACGATCCGCCAGATGGCGGATTGAATTTCTTCGATGGCACCAACGGCGTTGATGGTCTGAATACGCTTCGGCTCGGCTGCTGCTGCTTCGTCATATCCTTTGGCGACGCGCTCAAAGAACGCGCGGTCGGACTCTTCAATGCGGTCGCGAATGAACGGCATCGTGGCCTGACGCGAGCGCAACCGTTCCTCGCTGACAGTTTGCGGGACTTTAAGGAACAGTGTTAGGTCTGGGCGCGTGTTGCCGACAGCCACATCAATGATGCTGCGGACGTTCTGCAAATCCAGTTGCCGCCCGTAGCCTTGGTACGCGGTGGTCGAATCGTAGAAACGGTCGCACACGATGATCTCGCCGCGGGACAGAGCCGGGCGGATAATTTCCCGCACAAGCTGGGCGCGACTGGCATTCATCAGGAGCAACTCGGCCTCCGCTGTCATGGCGGCGTTGGCGTGACTGTGCTTGAGCGTGTGACGGATTTCCTCACCAATGGGCGTGCCACCTGGCTCGCGAAAGATGCGGACGGTGTGGCCCCACTCGAGCAAGCGCTCGACCAATAGTGGCACTTGAGTGCTCTTGCCGCTACCTTCCGTCCCCTCGAATGTGATGAAGAGGCCTTTCACAGTTTCTTCAGTTTTGGTCCTTTGGGTGAATCCTCGACCACCCAGCCCTTAGCTTTCAATTCGTCGCGGATTTCGTCACTGCGTTTGAAGTCTTTGGATTTGCGCGCAGCTTGACGGGTTTCAAGTAATGCGACAATTTCTGCCGGCGACTCCGCTTCAGCAACACTCTCGATACCGAGAACGGAATTTATTTTATTCCACATGGCAAGTTCGCCTGCGGCTTGCGAAGACGTCAGAGTTTTATCCACGAGGCGCTTGTTCATTTCGTGCACCCACTCGAAAATATCAGCCCACGCTGAGGAAACGTTTAAATCATCGTCGAGCGCGGCAGTGAACTCGGTGATCAGCCAACTGTTGCCTGAGTCTGGTGTTCCGTTAGCGAGTGCGCGCAGTTTGCCGACGCACTCATCAATACGCGCCAGCGCGCTTTTGGCTCCCGTCAGTCCATCCAGTGTGAAATTAAACGTCGCGCGATAATACGCGGTTAGAAGAAGGTAACGAATCTCGCGTCCCGTGAAACCTTTGGCCAACAAATCACGCAGGGTGAAGAAGTTTCCAAGCGACTTGCTCATCTTCTTGCCTTCGACGAGCAGGTGCGCGCCATGCAGCCAATATTTCACGAAAGGCTTGCCAGTCGCGCCTTCGCTCTGGGCGATCTCATCTTCGTGATGCGGGAACTTCAAATCCTCGCCGCCGAGATGCAGATCAAAACTTTGCCCGAGCACCTTCATGCTCATCGCCGAACACTCGATGTGCCAGCCGGGGCGACCTTCGCCCCACGGGCTAGGCCAGAACACGTCGCCGTCGTCGGGCACGCGTTTCTTCCAAAGCGCGAAGTCAGCGAGTGATTCCTTGTCGTATTCGTCGGAGGCAACGCGTTCGCCAGCCCGCATTTCGTCGAAGTTCAGTTTCACGAGCTGGCCGTAATTGCAACCGCAGCCGCGATATTTCTCGATGCTGAAATAAACCGAACCATCCGTAGCCTGATAGGCGATACCGCGCGCAATCAGCTTTTCGATCAGTGAGACAATCTCGGGAATGTGTTCCGTGGCGCGCGGAGTATAGTGCGGCATGAGGCAATTCAAAGCCTTCAAATCATCGAAGAATGCGGTTTCGTACTGGTCGGTGAACTCGCGTAGTGTAATTTTGGTTTCACGGACCCGGCGAATGATTTTATCCTCCACGTCCGTGATATTCATGACGTGGGTGACGGCGTAGCCTTTGAAAACAAGATAGCGGTGGACGAGATCGCCGAAGACAAATGTGCGCCAGTTGCCGATGTGCGCAAAGTCATAGACGGTCGGCCCGCAGCAATATATGCCGACTTTTTTCCCGGCTGGATCAAGCGGCGCGAAGGCCTGGACGTCGCGTGCCAAAGTGTTGAAAAAGCTTAAACTCATTTTGAACGCCGGCAGAATATGCCAAGTAGTTGAAATTCAAAGATCAAAAAACTTGAGTTGCCAGTTTAGATTTATTTGGCCACATCCCCTAGCTTTTCCAATGCAGGCCTGTCGCATGGCCAAAGTAAATTTCCCTCAACTACTCCCATTTTCCTTTTCTTCACGCGAGTTCCCTTTACCCTGTCGCACTCTGGTTGGGAACTTGTTTCCTGATCAAGACTGGCCCGGAAGGGATTAGGAGCAAGACTAGGATTAAGAGTAAGATTATAGGATGGACGCAGCCCATATACGTAATTTCAGCATCATCGCCCATATTGATCATGGGAAGACGACGCTTTCCGACCGGCTGTTGCATCGCACGGGCACCATTGCCACGCGCGATATGTCGGATCAACTCCTTGACGCGATGGATCTCGAACGCGAGCGCGGCATCACTATCAAGGCGCATCCGGTCACAATGCTTTACAAGGCGAAGAACGGCGAGACGTACGAGTTGAACCTGATTGATACGCCCGGTCATGTGGATTTCGCATATGAAGTGTCGCGCAGTTTGAGCGCGTGCGAAGGCGCATTGCTGGTAATTGATGCCGCGCAAGGCGTGGAAGCGCAGACGGTGGCGAATTACCATCTCGCGGCGAAGTTGAATCTCACGATCATTCCGGTCATCAACAAGATTGATCTCGGTCACGCCAATGTGCCGCAAGCGTTGCAGCAGTTGGAAGACGTGCTGGCCGTGCCGAGCGAATGGGCGATTCCGTGCAGTGCCAAGCAGGGCATCGGGATCGAAGACATTCTCGAAGCGATCGTGGAGCGGGTGCCGCCGCCGAAGCCGACGGGCGAACGCAGTTTGCAGGCGTTGGCGTTTGATTCTTATTTTGATACGTACAAAGGCGTCGTCACGCACGTCCGGGTTTTCAACGGCGAGATCAAACCCGGGATGATGATCAAGCTGTTGCACTCGGGCCGGAATGTTGAGGTCAAGGAAGTCGGCAGCTTCAATCCGAAGCCATACATCCGCGAAAAATTGGAGACCGGCGAAACCGGTTACATGACGGCGAACATCAAGAGTCCGGCGGATGTGAAGATGGGCGATACGATCACGGACGCGCGGAATCCGTCGGGCGAATTACCCGGCTTCAAAGAGATTCATCCGATGGTGTTCAGCGGAATTTATCCGATCAATACGGCGGATTATGAGCAGTTAAAAACTTCGATGGGAAAATTGAAGCTGAACGATTCGGCCTTCGTATATTCCTCGGAAACATCGGTGGCGCTCGGTTTTGGTTTTCGTTGTGGTTTTCTCGGTTTGTTGCATTTGGAGATCGTGCAGGAACGACTGCGCCGCGAATACAACATGGACATCATCGCGACGTATCCCAGTGTGGTCTATAAAATCCAGCTCTCGGACGGGACGGTAAAAGAAGTGGATAACCCCGCATTCATGCCGGATGTGACTTACATCGCCAAGATCGAAGAACCGATGGTGAAGACCTTCGTGATCTGTCCGAACGAAAACATCGGCGATATGATGGCGTTGATTTCGGAGAAGCGCGGCAGCGTGGATCACACGGAGACGTTGGATTCGCGGCGCGTGATGTTGACGGGTTTGATTCCGTTGAACGAAATCCTGATTGATTTCCATGACCGCATCAAAAGCATCACGCGCGGTTTCGGCTCAATGGATTACGAACCGGATGAATACCGGGAGAGTGATATGGTGAAACTGGACATGCTCGTGAACAACGAGCCCATGGATGCGTTTTCGTGCATTGTGCATCGGACGAAAGCGGATGGCCGGGGGCGGGCGTTGGCGGAGAAGTTGAAGGAAGTCATCCCGCGCCAGCAATTCCAGGTGAAGATCCAGGCGGCCATCGGTGGAAAGATTGTGGCATCCGAAACCATCAGCGCGTTCCGCAAAGACGTGACGGCAAAATGTTACGGCGGTGACGTTTCCCGTAAGCGCAAGTTGCTCGAGAAGCAGAAGGAGGGTAAGAAGCGGATGAAGTCCATCGGCAACGTGAACATTCCGCAAGAAGCGTTCATCGAAGTTTTGAAGACTTGACCACGAATGGACACCAATAGACACGAAGGCATTGTGGGAGCGCGGCGGTGGTCGCAGACCCCGCCGTGGCGTTTGGCGATGTCTGGCGTGCTGCGACGGGTGCTTGGCACACAGTCGTGCTTGACTAATTTGTGTTCGTGCGTGTTCATTCGTGGTTTCAGGAATTGATTATGAATCTACGCTGGCTTATTTCCAAAACGGTCCGGCACGCGACCGCGATGCGGAAGCATGTCCGCAACATTCTGAATTCGCAGCGGGACATTCTTTCGCCACAAGCCTTCCAGGCGGTGGATGGTTCGCTGGCCGACTTGAACCGGGGCATCCATTCCGCCACGAAGAGGGACGCGCTGCTCAAGCAGATGGAAGCGCTGGAGGAAGTCGCCAACAAATGGCTGAAACCGTATCCCAACGCCGCCTGGCGGGAGAATATCGAAGTTTTCCTCGTGGCCCTTGCGGTGGCGATGGCGATTCGGACGTTTTTCGCGCAACCTTTCAAGATTCCGACCGGCTCGATGCAGCCGACGTTGTTTGGTGTGGTTTCAGAAAACCTTTTGGACAAGCCGGATTTTCAA
>JANYBF010000174.1 GCA_025360895.1 Verrucomicrobiota bacterium | reverse complement strand
AGATGTGGAAGCGGTGTTGCCCAAGAAGAAATAAGCGTAGCCGCCGACGTGAGGAGGCGGATGGTTAGCCATCATGCCCCCGATCCGCGCGCTCACGAGCGCGGCTACAATCAAAGCTATGTTCCTCGCCAAAGTCGAAGGTTCGGTGGTCGCCACCAAAAAGGAAACCACCATGAACGGCCGCAAGCTGCTCCTGTTGCGCCCGCAATTGGTGGATGAAAAAGACCCAACCAAATTCCGCCCGGGCGCCAACACCATCGTGGCCGTGGACAGTGTGGGTGCGGGCATTGGCGAACTGGTAATGTTCTGTCAGGGCAGCAGCGCCCGGCTCGCCGCCGGACTCAAGGACGCGCCCGTGGACGCCGTCGTCATCGGCATCGTGGATGTGGTGGACGTGTTCGGGAAACAAATTTACAACGGAAAAGTTGCGTAAAGCTAAGTAGAAAGCCCTCCCAATGGGCGGACTTACAAGAAAATACGATTATGAAAAAGGTCTCCAGCGCGACAAGGCGCAGAAGGGCGACTACAGGGAAGATTTGTATGAACCGATCTCCCAAAAGTTGCCTTCTTCGTCTTTATCCATGCTGGGGCTTCGGCTCACTTCTACAGGCTTTGTGCGAACCCCTGCTTTTTATCGCGAGATGGGGCGCTACTGGAAACAGCGAATCAAGGTCGAGTTGCGGCGCATCACTAACAAGTTTCCAATCGCAGTTGATGGCTTCCGATTCGCATTCAAGTGGAGCGTGGTTGAGTTTGCTAAACAAAATTCACTCACGGACGAAAAAGCCAAGATCATTTACCCAAAGATTAAAACTGCAGCGACCGAGCGTCGAAACATGTTGGAGCTTCGGCTATCCCGATCTGAGGTCGAGCGTCGCAGTGAATATGATCCGCAATCCGGGGAAGATACCGGACACTCAGCTTGGATTTTTCCTTCAACGATATTGCCAAGATTTTGCCGTTCACAAATGAATTCAAGATTGAGGACGAGTTGTTTAGAAGGCACGACAAAACAAAGGAAACTTAACTTGTTATGAGCGCAGTGAACGAAACTTTGATCCGCGACGTGGTGGCCGAGGTGCTGGGCCGCATCGGCGGCGCGACGACAACGACAAACCGTCCGACACCCACACCCGCGCCGAGTTCGGCTGCCAAGTCGGATTCCTGTGGTTGTGGAACGAAGAAATCCACTTCCGCTCCGGCCTTGCGCGGCAAGTTCGGCGTGTTTGCGGATGCGAACGAAGCTTGCGCGGCGGCACAGGAAGCGTTCTTGCAACTTCAACGGGGAGGCATGGCCGCCCGGCGTAAGATCGAGGAAATCGTCAAGGCGCTGGCGGAGGAGAACGCCGAGGCGTGGGGCAAAATTGAACTCGACGAGACGAAGATTGGCCGCCTTGACCACAAGATCGCCAAGCTGGGACTCATCAAGCTCGTGCCCGGCGTGGATTGGTTGCGCCCGGATGCGCGCAGCGGCGATCACGGCATCACGCTCGAAGAATACACGCCCTTCGGTGTCGTCGGCGCGATCACACCCAGCACGCATTCTATTCCCACGCTAAGCGGCAACATCGTCAACATCTGTGCGGCCGGAAATGCCGTCGTCTTTTATGCGCATCCGAGCGCAGCCCGGTGTGCCGCGGTGGCCGTCCGTGTTTACAACGAAGCGATTTATCGTGAAACTGGAATTGAGAACATCGCGTGCATCATTGAGAAACCGTCACTCGATTCCTTCAACGCCCTTTGCAAACACGAAAACACCCGGCTGCTGCTCGTCACCGGTGGACCGATGGTCGTGAAGGCCGCGATGCAGACCGGTAAGCGCGCCATCTGCGCCGGCCCAGGCAATCCGCCCGTGCTCGTGGACGACACTTGCTGCCCAACGCGCGCGGCGAAGGCAATCATTTCCGGCGCGGCGTTCGACAACAACCTGCTTTGCATCGGCGAAAAACAAGTGTTTGTGCTCGATGGTGTCGCGGACAAGTTGATGCAGCGCATGGCCGAGAATGGCGCGGTAAAGTTGAACACCACGCAGCTCGAAAATCTGACCAAGGCGGCGTTCACTTTTAAAGAAGGCCAAGGCGGCGGCTGTGCGCACGCCAGCGTGAACAAGGATTACATCGGCAAAGACACCAGCGTGCTGGCGAAGGCCGCGGGGGTAAGCATCCCGTCGGACACGCAATTGCTGTTTGCCGAGACTGACGCGCAGCATCCATTTGTTCAGGAAGAACAGATGATGCCAATGCTGCCGATCGTTCGCGTGAAGAGCGTCGAGGAGGGGATCACCTTGGCGAAGCAATCGGAACACGAATATCGCCACACGGCCATCATCCACTCGCACGACGTGGAAAACATTACGGCCATGGCACGCGCTTTGGACACAACGTTGTTTGTGAAGAACGGCCCATCGCCCGCCGGTCTCGGCCTCGGTGGCGAAGGCTATTTGAGTTTCTCCATCGCCACGCCGACCGGCGAAGGCATTACCAATCCGCGCACGTTCACGCGCGTCCGCCGCTGCGTGATGGTGGATAACCTCCGGATTTATTAACCACGAATGGATACGAATGGACATGAATGCTCTGATGGAGCGCGGCTCTGTGAGCCGCAGCACTGCGACGAAAAAGATCGCCCTAGTCTGATTAAGCGCACCGTTGCATTTTGTGCCGCTGCGGGTCGCAGACCCGCGCTCCGTT
>JANYBF010000142.1 GCA_025360895.1 Verrucomicrobiota bacterium | reverse complement strand
GGATTCACGTTGTCCAATTTCAACAACCGCAAATCGCAGCACACCTGGCGCAGCCGCAGCAGCGCGGTCAGCACCACCATGCGACTCTTGGCGATGCCTTGCGCACCCACGGCGGCCAACACTTCCTTGCGGCTCGCTTCGATGACTTGTTGATAAACGCTGCGCTGATCGGGCGTCAGTTCGCAAAACGACACCTGTTCGAGCTTGGCAGGCAGATCGGCCGCCACTTCCCGTTTGAGCCGCCGCAGCAGGAACGGGCGCAGTCGTCGGGCGAGGCGACTCTGGGCCTCCACACTTTTCTCCTTCGCAATGGGCAATTCATAGCGCTCGCGAAAATCTTTGGCCGTGCCGAGATAGCCCGGCATGAGAAAGTCGAAGATGGACCAGAGATCGAGCACCGAGTTTTCCAGCGGCGTGCCCGTGAGCACAATCCGATGCTGCGCCCGAATGGCTTTGACGGCTTGCGCGTTCTGGGTTTGGCGGTTTTTGATGTGCTGGGCCTCGTCGAGCGCCACCGTGTCAAACTCCAGCTCGCGATACCGTTCGGCATCCCGGTGAATCAGCGCGTAACTCGTCACCACGATGTCGCTCGTGGCGATTTCATCAAACCGCCCGTGCCGATCCGGCCCATGCAGCGCCAGGACTTTGAGTTCCGGCGTAAATTTCTTCGCCTCGGCCACCCAGTTGAACACCAGGCTCGTGGGGCAGACGATTAAATGCGGCATGGTAGCCGCCGACGTGAGGAGGCGGTTAGTTCGATGTGCATTTGAATCCGCCGCCTCACGTCGGCGGCTACGCAGGAACGCCAGCGTTTGCAGTGTTTTCCCCAAACCCATTTCATCCGCAAGAATGCCGCCGAAACCGTTCTCGCGCAAAAAACCCAGCCACGCCACGCCTTGCTTCTGGTAAGGGCGCAACACCGCTTCCAAATCGCCGAGTGGCGGACATTCCAGCTCCGCTTCGCCACTTTGTTTGGCCGCGCGCTGACGCCAGGCTGACGGCGCTTGGACTTTCCAATCACCATGCTGCCGCAACGTTGCCTCCAGGAAGCCCGCTTGTTGACTGCTGATGCGATAACCCTGCGCGTTCTGCTGCGGCGCGCAATCGAGCAACACCTCCTGCAATTCCTCCACCGCGCCGGTGTCAATGACAGCGATCCGGCCATTCTTCAATCGCGTGTGGCTTTGCCCGGACAAGATCAGGCGCTGAATGTCCGCCGCGGAAAACGTTTCCCCACCGCTCGCCGCGAACACCACGCCGAGATCAAACCATTGCACCCCCGACGACGTGATCTGAAACTGCGGCTCGACGCGCTCGATGGACTTCAGCGTGCGGTTTTCCAACTGTTCATCCAGCGTCACGTTCCACTCCCGTTGCAGTTTGGCGAATTCGCGGGCGAAGAAATTCAGCACGGCGTTCTGCCCGACCAACTGCAGTTTCCCCTGACTGTCCGGCCCGGCGAACCCGCTACGCTGCAAACGACCCAGCGCGGCGCGTTCGGCATGGGCATCGCGAGTGGAATAACGCGTCGGGACTTCCGGATCCGGCAACCAGACGCCTTCATCGGCCGCCGTCACGCCGACGGTCATGATGCGTGCGCCATAGGCGCATTGCAGCAGCGCCCCGAGTTGGGCCAGGCCGCCTTTGAGTGCCAGGAGAAAACGCGGCGCTTGCGGTTCGAGCGTGAAATCTGAAGGTTGGAAATTAGCTTCGACCCCGCCGGCCGCCTGCAACTGCGGCCAATGCTGACTGAGAAACTGCGGCACTTGCGACCGCGGCACCCGCACCGGTGATTGGAACACATCCCGGGCGGTTGGCGGCAAACCCAGCGGCTGCAGCATTGACGCCTGCCACACCCAATCGCCTATCAGCACGAATCCAGACGATTTCGCTTTCAGCGCCAGGACGATTTCGCCGTTCGCCTCCAGCGTGGCGCGTAAGGGCAATTTGAGCGGCGTCCGGGTGACCGTGATCGCGCTGGTTTTGCCAGTCGTGATGTTTTCGTGATCCGCCAGCGTTGGCAGCAACGCGGCAAAATCCTTCATGTCCAATTGCAGGAGCGCGGGCGTCTCGCCGTTGGCCAGCGTTTCGATCTGTTCGATGATGGCGTTGTCCTGCGGTGAGAAGGCGAAAGCGCGTCCCTTGGGCAAGGCGTTCAGCGGACAACGGCCGCCGCCCAATTTTGCTTCAAATACCAGCATTACTTTCCCACGCGCGATGGCCTGGTCGAGATTCGGCGGAAGGATGATGAACAGTTCCGCTGGTTCGCCATTAGCGGCGCGTTGCAGCGCGGCTGGTTTTCGAGTCAGAGCCGGGGATGGCGGCACGCTGGCGATGGAGCGTGCTGGCTTTGGAGTCGCATCGGGCTGCTGCGCCTGCAACCAGTGCAAACCCACCGCCACGCCATGCGCGCAAATTTTCCCCCATTGCCGGGCCTCGCGACAGGTGCAGAGATTCTCAATATCAATATCACTCTTGATCGCCATGGAAGCGCGCCAGGCAACTCCATCCGACTGCACCACTCCGCGCAACAGCGGCGGCGCCCAGTAGGAACTGAGCACCTGACCTTGCGCCAGGTAGGCGCGTGCCAGTTTCACGACGTCCCAACCGGCGGCCTTAACGAGCAAGGCCTCTGTGAGTTCAACTGCCATTCCGATCAATATGTGGGCGGAATCGACGAACGTTCAAGGATGCAAAGTTTTCAGCGGTGAAGACCTTGTCGGGAAGGAATGCAGTTGAGGCGAAACCATTGGCTGCGCCGGTGTTGTGAATTACACGGGTTCGATCGCGTGGCTGGGATCGTGAGCGACGACGGCCAGCGGGCGGTTTATTCAAATGCGCTGGTCACGGGGCGGCCCCAGAAACTCTCGGGCAGAGGAATCCCGAGGAGCCACAGCGCAGTGGCGGCCGTATCGTATTGCACCACCGGGGTGGTGATGGTGAAATGTTTTTTCACCCCTTTGCCCCAGACAACCCAGGGAATTTTTACATCCACCGAATCCGCTGAGCCGTGCGTGCCGACCGTCTTACCTTCCGCATTTTTTATATTATGTGAACCGTGATCGGCGGTGAGAATGATGACACTGTTATCCAGCAAGCCGGCGGCGGTGATGGCGGCTTTGATGATTTGGAGCGCGCCATCGCAGTCTTTTAGGGCCTGGATTTTCTCCGGTGAGTATGCCCCATATTTGTGCCCGCTGCTGTCGGGGTCGCGGAAATGAAGGAAGCAAAGATTGGGCTTCAACTTGCCGACCTGGTCGGCGAAGGCGTTTGCCACCGCGATGGCGTTGTCCTCGGGTTGGGGCCAGAGAAACACATCCAAACTGCCCGGCACATTGAGGTGCTTAAACTTTTCCTTGCCCACAAACATGGCGGTCACCAGACCACGTTGCTTGGCCAGACTGAAAATGGTCGGCACGGTTACCAGCCCTTTTTCCGGCGCATAACCATTCCAAAGCACTTGATGCGCTTGTGGGCCGACGCCGGTCAGCATGGAAGTGTGAGCGGGCAGGGTGATGCTGGGAATGATGGTGTAAGCACTCCAAGTGTGGGCGGCTTCCGACACCATGCCATTAAATATTGGCAGATCAGTCGTTTGGATCAGGTCTGGATTACCTTGGTCAAAGCTAATGATAAATACATGTTGCGCCCGGGGCGGATCGGCGGCAAAAGCAGTCGTGATAGCAAAATTTGCGAGCGTCGCAATCAGGAGGGCGGTGAGTTTCCATTTTAAATGTTTCATCGGGTCTGTGACGTTCGGGCGCATCTATTATTCGTCCCGGTGCGTCAATTCTCTGTTAGATGGGGTGTTGAACGCCAAGGATAAATTTACGCGCCCGTCATTTCCGGGTTCAACCCAACGCGATCTTCTCGGCCGATGAATCAGACTAGACACTTATTTCCATTTG
>JANYBF010000117.1 GCA_025360895.1 Verrucomicrobiota bacterium | reverse complement strand
CGAAGAGCGCGTCGGAAACAGTTTTGGCCTGGCTACGCATTGCACGAATATACAAGGAACTTGTATAAACGTGCAATGGCATTTTCAAGGGTGGCCGAACGCCACAGCTCGGAAGATTAGGCAGCAAATGATTGACTCTCGTCATCATGGGGCTGCGGGATATGTTCGTGAGGAATCACTGGCGGCACTGGCGGTGGTTTCGCGGTCGGTTTGACAATGATGATCTGAACCCCGGCAATGGAATGTTGCCGGGACGACCTGCGCCAGAAACCGCTAGTTAAAATCCACACGATAAGGAGCGGGGAGAGCCAGACCATCACCATGTAGATGTAGAGTCCATAATCCCGAATGACTGCATGGCGAACTCTCAAGCCAACCATCGCACGCGTGGTGCCAGCGAAAATTAGCACTGGCGCAGCTTCTCGGTTACGAACACGGATCAAAGCTCACCTACTCAACTAAACATCCCAATGCCTTGCCCGCCTCGTAGCACTATCCCGGTCAACCAAGAACGTGGTTGGGAGTTCTTCACTCAGCACGCTCAGTTCGCTTTCGGTCAGGGATGCGACTGCGCCAGTTATGTCTTGGTGAGCCTTTCACTTATCGGTCAATGAAACAAGATGAATGTCATTTTGGATCGGCCAGTTCAGTTTCAGTCAACAGGATTTGGTGATACCAGTGGACGGTATTCAATCGACTGTGATGCGCACACAGCTACGGGGCGACAGAGCCGGTCATGTGAATCTAACCGCACTCACGGTTTGGTAATGGGCGTGATGGTAATAGCGGTGACGCAGGGTTTGTTGGCGTCGGATTCGTCGGAGCGTTTGGACTGGATGCCAACGATGGCGAGTTTGTTTTCGTGGAGCTGGCTGGCAAGCCGACCAAGCCGCCAGCCGGAGACGATCACGTCGGCGGTGGCGAAGGCCAGGACTAATTTTTCGGGCGGGCAGTTTGAGTCACCCTTGGCTTCCGGGTTTTCGTCCAGCGTATATTCGATCAGGTGGCTGCTATGAAAGCCCCGGCGCTGTTTGCCGATGTGGAATTCGATGCAGAAGCAATGTCCGTTGGCACTTTGGAAACAATCGTCCTTTAGGTTGGGCATGGTGGTTGTGGGTTTTGGGTTAAATACCGACGCCGCGCGAACGCTTGGTGTTGCGGGCGGTTTGAGATTGGGTCGGACGGTTTGTTCTTGAGCTTCCCGGACGGTAAGCGGTTTGGTTGCCTCGACAATTTTCTCCTCCGGCTTCACCGACTCCGTTGGTTTGATAGCTTTGGCGTATTCGGCTTTTCCGGTCCTGGCCTCGATTTGTTGCCCGACACGAAACACATCACCGAGCCAACGGCGGGCACCTTCATCAATGAGATTGGCTATTCGATGGACTAGTGACAGGCGGGTGTGTCGCATCGGGCGGAGTTCACGCATGGGCCGTGTGGTGCGGTAGTCATTGCGGGCCACTTCCGTCTTCACTAAGTCCATTGCCGAAGGTCGTTCCGAAGATTTTGAAACGGCTTCTAGCAGTTGCCGTTTGTCATCGGTGTAAATGGTCAGCGCCTCCTTGAACCGGCTGACCGAAACGTAAAACTGCTGCCGGTCTGCTGCGCGGAACGATTCAGAATTTTCGGCCACGAACACGCGGTCCATGCCTTTGCTTTGCGAGTCGTAAGACGTGACACAGTAGCCATGCGTCAGGTTGCCGTAATCCTTGGCAATCACCCAGCCGTTGGTGAGCTTGAGGTTGCCATCTTTCGTGAACCCTTGCACCCGTTTCAATTCCCCGTTGTTGAGCCGTTGGTTGTCGCGCGTGAAACAGTTCTGCGTTATTCGAATCATGTCGCCGGGAGCCAGGGCAATTTGCTGCTTTTCATAGACTTGAAACCCTGCCGCCTTGTCCATCGGCAGTGAAGCGGTCTTCCCGTTCTCGCGCTCGACCTGAACACTGCGCTCATCTCGTTGTTTCACCGTCACCCGTTCGCCGCGCTGGAAACCTGGGGCGTTCTGGTGAAACTGGACGACCATGCCGCTCTGATAATTCCGGGCATCGGTGCGTTGGGCTTCCGTCCATTGCAGATTTTTGAGCCAAAGAAATTCTCGTTCATCCTCCCGCAGCTTCTCCGCCCGTTTCAATCGTTCCCGGATCCGCGCTGTCACCCGGTCCTCTTCCGCGTGCGTGGGGGAGATGTCCCAGTGACAAATAAATTTCAGGCACGACGGGTGCTTTGGTTGGCGCGTACAAGTTCAAATGTTCCAGCGGGTTGACGCGCGCCAATCTCCCGCTTGCCAAGCGCGTTCGCGTTTTGCTCTAATGCCCCCGTGCTACAACAGCAAACCCTGAATCGTTCCGCCAGTTTCTCCGGCATCGGCTTGCACAGCGGCAACCGGGTCAGCATGACTTTCCTCCCGGCGCCCGCGAATTCCGGCATCCGCTTCCGGCGTATGGACCTCGAAGGGAAGCCGGAGATTGAAGCGCGTGTCGAGAATGTCGCCGAGACAAACCGCTCCACCACGCTGGCCAAAGGCAACACCAAGGTGCAGACGGTCGAACATGTCCTGGCGGCTTTCGCGGGCTACGGCATTGACAATGCCGTGATTGAACTCGACGCGAACGAGCCGCCCATTGCCGACGGAAGCGCGCGGGAGTTTTGCAAATTGATTCAATCGGCGGGGATCGTGCCACAAAACGAAAAGCGTGAACCGTACACCGTCACCGAGCCGATTGAACTGGAGATGGGCGAGACGTTGATGACGTTGTTTCCGGATGACGGATTCAAGATCACCTGCACCAGTGCGGACAAGCTCGGTCGCTTCACCCAGTTTTTCAGCACGGATGTGACGCCCAAGACGTGGGAGCAAGATTTGGCGCACGCGCGGACGTTTTGTTTTTACGAGGAGATCGAATATCTCATCAAGAACGGCTTGATCAAGGGTGGCAGCTTGGAGAACGCGGTCGTCATTCGCGATGACGCGGTGTTGACCACTGAGCCGCTGCGTTACGCGGAGGAATTTGTGCGGCACAAGATGCTCGATATCGTGGGGGATTTGTCGTTATTAGGCCGGCCGTTGAATGGACATCTCATCGCGGTGAAGCCGAGTCACAGTGGGAATTGCGAGTTGGTCCGGCAGATCGTTGCGCAGATTAGCAAACCGTTGCGCGCGGCCCGGACCTTTGCCCCGCCGCCGTTGCGCGCGGGGGCGGGGGCCGAAAGCCGGGCGCGGGAGTTGCCAGCCGAAGACGGCGCCATGGGCATCGAGGAAGTGATGAAAATGTTGCCGCACCGGCCGCCGTTTTTGATGGTGGATCGGATCCTGAAAATTGATGGCAATCGTATCGTGGGCGTGAAGAACGTAACCATGAACGAAAATTATTTTCAGGGGCATTTCCCCGGCCACCCGATCATGCCCGGCGTGTTGCAACTCGAAGCTATGGCTCAGGTGGCGGGGGTTTTGCAGTTGAAGATTCTGGAAACACCGAATCTGGTGGCGTATTTCATGGCCGCCGATCATGTGAAGTGGCGCAAACCGGTTTTTCCGGGTGACGTATTGGTGATCGAAGTTGAATTGACCAAAGTCCGCAGCAAGATTGGCAAGGCCAAGGGCGTGTGCAAGGTGGACGGCGAAATCGTGAGCGAAGCCGAAGTGACTTTCGTCCTGCGCGATTCCTGAGGCGACCATGGAGACGATTCATTCCACAGCCATCATTCATCCGCACGCCCGCCTCGGCGCCCGCTGCCGCATCGGGCCTTATTGCGTGGTGGGCGAACACGTCCAGCTTGGCGACGACTGCCAGTTGCACTCCCATGTTGTCATTGACGGTCACACCCGGCTCGGCCAGGCGAACGAAATTTTTCCCTTTGCCAGCATCGGACTCAAGACGCAGGACCTGAAATGGAAGGCGGGAGGTGTCACCCGGACCGAGATTGGCGACCGCAACACCTTTCGCGAATACGTTACCATTCACAGTGCCACGGGCGACGGGGAGATCACCACTGTCGGGTCGGACAACCAAATTCTTGCTTACTGCCATCTGGCCCACAACGTCACCGTCGGCCATCGCACCATCATGTCCAACGTCGCCACGTTGGCGGGCCATGTGACGGTGGAAGACCACGCGGTCATTGGCGGTTTGGTGGCGATTCATCAATTCTGTCGGGTCGGTAAAATGGCGATGATTGGCGGTTGCTCCAAAGTGGTGCAGGATATTCCGCCGTTCATGATCGCCGACGGCAATGCCGCCCGGACCGTTACCGTGAACAAAGTTGGACTGGAACGGAACGGCGTTTCCGAGGCCGCGCAAACCGCGCTCCGGCAGGCCTACAAAGTTTTATTTCGCGCCGGGCTAACGATTCCCAACGCGCTGGAGCAGATCGAAAAAGAATTGCCCTCGTTGCCGGAGCTGGCGTATCTGGTGCAATTCGTCCGCACCAGCAAGCGCGGCATCAGCAAGTGAGGGCGAGCCATGGAAGCTGAACGCGCGCTCCCGCCACTTACGCCCGGCACGCTTTACCTCGTCGCCACGCCCATCGGCAATCTGGAGGACATCTCGCTGCGTGCGTTGCGCGTGTTGCGCGAGTGCGACGTGGTGGCGGCCGAAGACACGCGGCGCACCGGACAGTTGCTCAAGCATTTTGCAACATCCAAACCGCTCCTCAGTTACTTCCAGTTTAACGAGGCCCGGCGGAGCGAGGAAATTATCGAGCGGCTGCGGCGCGGCGAGAAGGTGGCTCTCGTCACCGATGCGGGCAGTCCGGGCATCAGCGATCCCGGTCAGCGGGTAGTGAGGGCGGCCATTGCGGCGGGCTTCCGGGTCGAGTCCGTGCCGGGCGCGTGTGCGCTGGTCGCCGGACTGACGGCGAGCGGATTGCCGACCGACGAATTTCATTTCATCGGTTTCCTCCCCCATAAGTCCGGTCAACGTCGAAACCAGCTGGAAGCCCTCAAAGCATATGCCGGGACGCTGGTGTTGTACGAGTCGCCGTATCGCATTGAAAAGTTACTGGGCGAACTGAACGCGGTTTTTCCCGAACGCGGCGTGGTGCTCGCCCGCGAACTCACCAAGAAGTTTGAGGAGTATTTGCGCGGCACCCCGACCGAGTTATTGGAAATGACGAAGAAACGGAGTTTGAAGGGGGAGTTCGTGGTGATGGTTGGGCCAGTTTCACTGCCGAGATAAGTCGGATCGCCATCCTGCGGTTTCCGATCATCAAGCAGGCGCAAGAACCGATTGTTTTCCAGTAATTCCACCTCGACCACGCGCGCTGTTCGGCGAAACTGACTCACCCGATCAACGCGACCGTCCGCCACCACCGCCGTGAGAGCCGCCGCCGGAAGACATGCGAGAACCGCCCGTGCCGGAAAAGCTTCCGCCGCCTCGAAATGCGCTCGCGTTCCCCATGCTACCAGTTGAAGGGCTCAGGCTCGGTCGGCTGACGTTGCCGATACTTCCGCTGGCGCGGTAGCTGTAGCTGGGACTGACGCTGCTGCGCTGATAACCCGGCGCCTGGCTCGCCATATAACGAGTCGCCGGTTGACTGCTTGGCCGATACCCAGTGGCGGCTGGGCCGGTGGGCCTTTGGCTGGCACTGCTGCTCCAAGTGCTGGCGGGACTTGAACTTCGGCTGCCGCCCGTGAATTGGGCGGCGCTTCGATTTTCAACTGGGCGGGCGGCAGGAGTCCGATTATTTGCTGCGCCGCCCGAAAGACTCGTCGGAGCCGTCGCTTGACTACTGCGGGATGAAACGCTACTGGCCTGGCTTGCGCTCGGGCGAGCAGCGGCAGATTGATTGCCGTTGTTGCTCCAAACACTCGTAGGTCTTGCAGTTGCCATTGTGCTGGCCGACCGGTCCTCAACGCGATCAACTCCACCACGGGAAGGCGCTTGGTTCACGCTGGCGGGCTGTCTCCCCTCGGGGACGAGCCTTTCCGGCCGACTGCTGGCGCCGAGGCTACCGCGAGGTGTCGGATTCCCAGTGGGCGGCGGCGGGCGGTTTCCGTTTAGCGGTGGATAATATCCGTTTTGGCAATAGTTGTTTTGATAGCAGTTGTTCCAGTAACCGTAGTTGCAGCTGCCCCAACTACCCCAGCCCCAATAAAAACCAAATGCGAGATACGGATAGGCGTACCAAGAAGGCCAGTACGGCCAAGGATCATAGAACGAGTAGTAAGCTGGCGTCGCTGCCAGATAAACCGTCGAGGCCGGCGCGGCTTCCAAGAAAGCAGTCGCGGTCGGTGGCGTGACGGATTGCGGGGCGCTGGCGAACGAAGCATCTGCCGCTGCTGGCGCCGGCAGTGTGGAAGGGGCTGACGATCGCTGGTTGAGCATGGCCGTCAGAACGCGGTCGGACACGCCTTCCTTGCGGAGGTAAAGAATCTCGGACGCGGTCAAGTTATAGCTGCGGTCGCCGGTCTGGACAAAAATAACGGTGACGTCGTCGTTGATCTTGGCCCGTGAGAGTTTGAGGACATCTTCGACCCCGCCGGACAATTGAGCGGGCAAGGGAGTGCTAAAAGTGGCGGTGGCGATGGAAGAATCTTGCGCGGCAACGGGCTTTGCAAAGGAAATCCATAGTGCAAGCGTCGCGGTGACAATGACCGCCGCAGGAAAGTGTCGAATCTTCATAACATCAGCCTTTCCGAACAATGCCAGTGTCTCAGAACTCCGATCGGGCGTCAAGTTTTGCTCTAATTTTGCTGGTTTCAGGTTGGCTGGCCGCCTTGCCTTTGGGATCGCGTTTCTCGTCAATTGCGACGTCGGTTGCTCACTCGTTTGCAGCGTGGATTTGATCAATTCTGCGCCGAGTTGCCGGCCACGAAGCGTTCAATGTTGAGGTCGTTGAATGGTTAAGAGTCGGATTGAACGGTTTGGCTAAGTTTCAGGGTTTGCCACCAAAGGTGCAGTAGTCGTCAAGGTCAAGTAGAGCGAACCAAGTGCTGATGTCTTCGCGGATTTTACTGAACTTGCCCACGGCTTCGGCGAAATAAGTGATCGTCTCGGCATCGCTGTCTGGCGTTCGGGATTCGTGATAGCTGCCCCACGCGGCGATTTCCCACGGCTGACGCGGGTGTTTCGCGGTGGCGTTGACCCACGCGAGTAGTTCGCTGTCGCTGCTGCCTTTCGCAAGTTCCGCTTTCAATGCTTCGTGGTCGAGACCAACGAAGCTGAAGAAATGTCGGTCCATGCCTTTGCCGCCGTAGTGGTATTCACCGAGTTTGCCGGCGAGCGCCGCCCGGCCCTTATCGAGGATGCGAGGCAGCAGGACATAGCCGCCCAGCCGCACGCGCGGGCTGCGCGGTGGGCGTTGGGTGAGGTCGGGTGAGGAGTTGGTTGTACTCATAGCTTTTCAGTTGGGTTTTTGAATTATCAATGAATCAACGATAGCCACCCGAGACCAGGAAAGTTTCGCCGGTGATCCAGGCGGAATCCGCTGAAGCGAGGAACGTCGCCACGGTGGCGATGTCCTGCGGTTGACCGAGGCGCCCGAGTGGGGTTTGCGATTCGACCAGTTTGCTGAAATCGCTTTCGGCAAAGCCGATGGTGTGGAGGCCTTCGGTCACAACCATTCCGGGATTAATGGAGTTGACACGAATCTTGCGCGCGCCGAGTTCCTTGGCCAGGGATTTTGTCACGGCATCCACCGCCGCCTTGGTCGCGCTATAGACCACGCCACCCGCCGCGGGGGAGACGCCAACGACGGAACTGATGTTGATGATGCTGCTAGTCGCGGGGCATTGTTTGACCGCTTCCTGCGTGGTGAGCAGCAGGCCGAGCACATTCAAATTGAACTGTTTGTGGAAATGCTCCTCGGTGATCTGTTCGAGCGGCGCGAATTCATAAATGCCCGCGTTGTTCACGAGAACGTCGAGCTGGCCGAAGGCCCTCTTCGTCTCGGCGAACAGACGGTCAATGTCCACCTTCTTGGAAACGTCGCCCTGCACGGCAACGGCTTTGCCGCCCGCGTTGGTGATTTCGGCGACGACCTTGTCCGCGCCGGATTTGCTGGAGGCATAGTTGACAACGACAGAGGCGCCTTCCGCCGCGAGGTGTTTGGCGATGGCCGCGCCGATGCCTTTGGATGCGCCCGTGACGACGGCGACTTTACCGGCCAGTTTTTTTGGGATGTTTGTGCTCATAAGTTGGTTCTTTCTTGGTTTGTTGTTTATGTTTTGTTACTCGAAAAGTAACAGTTAAAGTCAAAAAAAATCAGCGCTTCGTCATGTCAGAAACGATTTGAGCCAAGCTGGTTTCAGCCAAACCAGCCTCCATTGCTTTTTGTGTTTTTGTGAGAGCCTTCTCTAACGCCTTTTTGATATTGCAACTCACCTGACAGACTTTTTGTTCGGCATAGCCATGGATTGAAAAGGCCTTGGGCGCATCCACGGCGTTGTAAATATCCAGCAGCGAAATATTCTTCGCATCTTTAGCCAGCCAGCACGCACCGGCTTTGCCAGTGGCTGTTTCAACCAGACCCGCCTTGGACAATTTGGCTAGGATGCGGCGCACAAAGCTAGGGCTGGTATTCACACTCATCGCCAGATTGGCGGACGTGGTGTCCTTGTCACACCGGTAGGCCAGCCCGGCCATAATGTGAACCGCAATTGAGAACTGTGTGTTGACTGCCATAACTGTGATTATATTAGTAACAGAACAAAATAAAGCAAGCACCTTTTTTGGATTATTTATTTGGCGGGGTTTTATTAAAGAGATCAGCCGCATCCTTTGCTAACTTCCCGTCGCGGGCTGCGCTCCGAGGCATTGCCTGATGACCAATGCGTTTCTCTCACCCACCCACCTGGTCTGACTTCATAGAATCTGAAGGTGGACGCGGAGTGGGTGAAAGTCGGCAACGTCAAAGGATGCGTTTACCGCTGATTCCGTCGTCGCGCTATTTCAGGTATTTGTCCATCGGCGGATGGAGCAATTCCTGGATCTTGGGTTCGGCCATGTTCTCTGGCGTCGCGAGCACCACGCCCGTATCAATCCGCTTCTCGACCGTTTCCCCTTGCAGATGCTTCATCAGAGTCATCACTCCTAGATACCCCATGAGCATCGGGTTCTGCACCACGAGCCCCTGTAAATCGCCGTTCTTCAGGTCCGCCACCGATTGCGTACCCGAATCAAACCCGATCATCTTCACCTTGCCGCCCGCTTTGCCGATGTCACGCAACGCTTTCGTCATCCCAATCGCCGTGGTTTCGTTTGGGCAAAAAATCCCGTTCACTTCGCGGCCGTAACGATTCAACAAGTTTTGCGAAGCTTGATAGGCCGTCTCCCGTGTCGCGCCGCCGTGCTGATCGGAAGAAACCACCTTGATCCCGGGATATTTCGATTTGAGGGTGTCCAGGAAGCCGGCTTCGCGTGCTTCGGTGCTGGCGGAACCGACGGCGAGCCGGAGCAAAATCACGTTGCCCTTTTCCTCCAGCAGCTTGGCGAGATAATCCGCCGCCATTACGCCGCCCTTGTAATTATCCGTGGCAACGAAGCTGATCTGTTTGTCCGATTTCAAATCCGAATCGAACACGACGACCGGGATTTTTGCTTTCACGGCATTGACCACCGGCGCGACGAGCGCCTGCGAATCCAGCGGCGCCAATACCATGCCAGCCACGCGCCGCGTCATGAAATTCTCGACGACCTGGATTTGCTGATCGCGATCGTCTTCGCGCAGCGGGCCCTTCCAGATCACGTCCACCTTGATCCCCTTTTCCGCCAGTTCCCGTTGCGCCTTCACCGCACCCGCGTGAATGGCCTGCCAGAATTCGTGCGTCGTCCCTTTGGGAATGACCGCAATCGTGTATGACTTGTCGACGGCGGAAGCAATCCAAGGCATGGAAACGGCCAAGCCGCATAAGATTACGTAGCGCAATAAGGGTTTCATGCGTTCACCATAAAAAGCACCCGATAACTTTTCAATCTTTTTTAACCCGGGAAGATTGTCGCCCATCGGCGAAGTTATTCAGTCCGGATAACCAGTGGGATGTTGCTTGTGCCACGCCCAGGCGGTGGCCACGATGTCGTCGAGCTTGGGAAATTTTGGTTTCCAGCCCAGCTCGCGAATTGCTTTGTCGGCGGCGGCCACGAGTTTGGGCGGGTCCCCGGGGCGTCGCGGTTTTTCGACGGCGGGAATTTTTTTACCCGTGATCATTTCACATGTCTCAATCACCTGCCGCACGGAGTAGCCATCGCCGTTGCCCAAGTTGTAGAAGCCGGTTTTGCTTGGTGCGAGGCCGAGGATGTGCGCCTGCGCGAGGTCGCGGATGTGGATGTAGTCGCGGATGCAGGTACCGTCGGGCGTTGGATAGTCCGTGCCGTAAATTTCGCACTGGGCGGCCTGGCCGAGTGCGACCTTGAGGATGTTCGGGATGAGATGAGTCTCGATGCGATGGTGCTCGCCGAGTTTTTCACTCGCGCCGGCGGCGTTGAAGTACCGGAACGCTACGAATTCCAGCCCATGAATCTGCCGGTACCACAATAAAATTTTCTCGAACATCAACTTGGATTCGCCGTACGGATTGATCGGCCGCTGCGGTAAATCCTCGGTTATCGGCACGCGGTCGGGCGGCCCGTAGGTGGCGCAGGTGGAACTGAAAACAAATTTCTTCACCTCGCCCTCGACGGCGGCATCAAGCAGGTTCAAACCGGCGGCGACGTTGTTCCGGAAATACTTTGACGGGTTCGTCATGGATTCGCCGACCAGCGCGTTGGCGGCGAAATGCAGGATGGCTTCGGCCTTGGCGTCATGGATGGTCTGCCTCACCCGCCCGGCGTCACTTAGGCAGCCCTGGACAAACTTCGCGCGCGCATCCACGGCCGAGCGGTGCCCTTCGGTGAGATTATCAAAAACGGTGACGGGATGGCCGGCGTTGAGCAGTTCCTCAACGCAAACCGAACCAATGTATCCCGCGCCGCCGGTCACTAGAATGTTCATGGGTTGGAAGGCTAGAGGGCGGAACGGGTTCGTTCAATGGAAAGCCTTGCTAGTCCGGATCGTGAAATAGCCGAGCCACAGCTACCGGATGTTCAGAAACCGGTTGGGTTGAGAGTGGGGTGCAGAAATAAATGAGGGGCGCATGTGAATACGCCCCTTTGATTTTTTGGTTCGGCTTGACACCCTGAATCGTGTGATGAGCATGGTGGACGCAGCGGGCGCGAGCTCGTATGCTTACGCGGCCGGCCGGCAATTGTGGACGGAAGACGGCCCGTGGGCCGACGACACCGTGACCAACACGTATAACAACCGGATGCGAAAGGGGCTGAGTCTGGCGCAGCCGACAAACCGCTGGTTTCGATGGATGCGAAATGAAATGCTTTACGGGCATAATTTCTCAAACAAGGTTAAATGACCGAAGGGGAGTTTATGTTCGTCAAATGTTCATGCCAAAATTGTGGGATACACATTGAATTTGAATCAGACACTCTGTCGGAAGAAAACAGCATTGTTACCTGTCCTCAGAGCCTGTTTGCAAAGCGATCACTGTGAAGCCCAGCGTGCGACCATGAGTCGGATCATCGCCAGGTACACCATGGTTTCGCCGGTCTGAGCTTGGCGTTCGTAATCGCGGCTGCGTCGGCGATAGCGGTTGAGCCAGCCAAAGGTGCGCGCCCCCACCCAGCGCCGCAGCAACACTTTGAAGGTGTGCGCGGCGGTGCGTTGGACGATCTCCACCGTGCAACGCCTCGTCGCCAGGGCCCATGCCAACAGCGTTCCTGTGTAGCCACCCTCGGCCCAGATATGTTTGACGAGGCGCCGGGTGGGCCGGCCAAAATGTTTGTTGAGGAGTTGCCGTGCCCCGGCGCGATCCTGAAGGTTGGCGGGCAGGACCAGCACCAAGAGCACCAGGCCAAGGGTGTCCACCAGCAGATGGCGTTTGCGGCCGTTGATCTTCTTGCCCGCATCGTAACCGCGCGCGGCGCTTGACACGCTGGCTGGCCACCATCGCCGCACGGGGCTCGCGCGGCCGGCCGGTCGTGCCGGGTTTGGGCAAACCGGGGCGCAGCAGTTGCCATTCGTTGGCGCGCAGATCCGTTGTATATCGCATCCCCAGCGTACTGGGGTCAGGGATCAAAAAAGACAGCCGTTTCTCCGCTTTCACTGGCCCTGCTTGTGTTTTCAAACAGGCTCTAAGCCAGCGGTAGCGACTCAGCAAGTGTTCCAGTTTGTGAAGCCATCTCAAATTATGAACGGCCCGCCACACTTCAACTTGATCGCGACTCAGAATTTTTTGCTTGTTGAGTTGGCTCAAGAACTACGCTTGCCGGCATTCAACACAGATGGCGCGTTTCCGGTCTCAGGGCCGGCAAGAAGTCAAACGGACCGTTCACCGACCTGCATACTGATTGTCACCCTACGCCCTTCCTGTCATCTTCAAGTCATGCCCGTGCAAAACCGCATCGTCAAAGTCCAGAAACGCAACCGCGCGCTGGTGCGTTTTGACGAGCGCCGCATCGGGAAGGCGATCTTGCACGCCGCCCGGTCCGTGGGTGGGTTCAACCAGGATTTCATCCCCGGCGTCAACGATAAGGTTTTTGCGACGGGCAAAGACGAAGAACAAATCGCCGCTTTTCTGGCGGACATCGTCGTCGTCGGGCTCAATGCCAACGCGCATCATCTCATCGCGAACTTTCCGCCAACCATCGAACACATTCAGGACGGAGTGCTGCACGCGTTACGCAGCTACGGTTTTCAAAACGCGGCCGACGCGTATGAATGTTATCGCTGGGGCCGCCATTGGCTGCGGGAAGGGGCGTTGACGCTACCGACCTTCATGGGCAACGGCTTTCCGCAAGAGCGCATGGCAGTCACGCTCGACTGGTGCCGGCAGCATGACGTCCACACTGTTGACGGGCTAAATGAAGCGGTTCGTTCTGGTAAGATTTTAGCGATCACGTCCGAGGCGGTGGCGATTTACGAAAAATCGCTGGACGAGGCTGCGGAAAAAGTTTTAGCCCGCCGACGCAACGGCGACCACCTGCGCCTGATCTGGGTAAGCGGACCGAGTGCCTCCGGCAAGACCACCACAACCGTCAAACTCACGCAGCGGCTGGAGCGGCACGGTCTGCGCTTTTTGATGCTGAACCTCGACGATTATTTCTGGTCCCTTGTGGAGCAACCCACCGACTGGATCAACGACCGTAATTACGAAACCCCCGAAGCGTTGGATATTCAGTTGTTAAACCAGCATTTGCAGGCATTGCTCGCCGGCCAGGCCGTTGAAAAGCCGGTTTACTGTTTCAAGGAAGGCCGGCGCACCGGCACGAAACTGATCCAGTTGGAGCCCGACCAGATTCTGATGCTCGACTGCCTGCATGGCCTTTATCCACCACTGACCGAAGGCCTCGACCCGAGTGCTCAGTTTCGACTCTACATCGAAACCCAGCACACTTTGTTTGAAGGCGACGGGAAAACACAGCGACTGACAAAATTCACCGACGTGCGACTGCTACGCCGCATGTTGCGTGATGCCCACCATCGCAATCACAGCGCGCTGCGCACTCTGTTGCACTGGCATTACGTCCGGGCCGGCGAACTCTACAGCATCATTCCACTTCAGGGACTCGCGGATCACGTCCTGAATGGGGGCTTTCCCTTTGATCTGCCCGCCCTAAAGCCTTTTTTCGCCGGCCCGGAGAGTCTGCTGCCCCGCGAGGAGGACTTCCGGGAATACGCCGGCTTCCTCGACGCCAAAATTCGCTACCACCGCGTGAAGGCGCTGCTCGACTCCGTAGAGGGATTCACAAAGGAACAAGTAGCCTCCCATGCCATTATCCCCGGCGACGCCATCATCCGCGAATTCGTCGGCGGTAGCACCATCCCAATCCCACACAACGAGTGATTTGGGGCGAACGGTCAATCGTGAAAGGCAACCGCCGCTTCGGTGCTGAAAATGTCGTTGCGTGCGACAGATTTCGTGGGATGATGTGCCGGTCAACGGAGCGTAGCTCAGCTTGGCTAGAGCGCGTGGTTTGGGTCCACGAAGTCGCAGGTTCGAATCCTGTCGCTCCGACCACTTTGTTTTTGGAGCGAAGGCCGTGGCAGCCCTTTTAATTCGGGGCTTCCAAGCGCTTTTGCCTCCCGGCAAGTCTTCACGCTTCGTAGTGCTTTTCCATCGGTTCAACCGCTTGAATCAGCACCTTTCAGCACCCTCCTCATGAAAAAAACCTTCGACCATTCCAAAGCCTGCTTCCGTGTGACCTACCAAGACAATGGAACCCAACGGCGCAAATTCTTCCTCGCCGAAACGGAAGCCGACGAATTTTTCAAATCCCGCAAGGAAGACGTGCGCGAGTTTGGAATCCACTGGCACAACACTTGGACGCCGCGCCAGCGGGCCGAAATCTTTCTGGAAAAGGAAACCGCACCGTGACGAAGACCGCGCTTGGCTCCGTGTTTCTGCAAGGCACGCATCCGGTTTGGCCGCGCTCAGGGCCGCTGCGAATGGTGCGGAGTCTTGAACGGGGCCGCGCATCCGCTCACGGGCAGCACAGTTGTCTTGACCGTGGCGCACTTGGGAACGTCCTTCCCGGACGGCAGGCCCGGGGATAAAGCAGACAAGCGCGACGTGCGCGACGAAAATCTCGCCGCGCTCTGCCAACGCTGTCACCTGGCTTACGACCGGCAAGACCACATCGCCGCCGCCCGCGCCGGACGGGACCAACGCCGCTTGCTCCGCGAGCCAACGCTGGCCGGGCTGTTCACGGTGTCTCCGCGCAACGCATGAAACCGCCCCCACGCATCCAACGAAAGCGCGTGAAGGGCGGGCGGCTGCCACCAAACACGGTTTGCGTCACGCGCCCCGGCAAGTGGGGGAATCCTTTTTGTGTGGCGGACGTGCTGGACGCCTGCCACGGGAACGAAACGGAAGCTGCCTCCGATTGTGTCCGCTCGTTTCGTTCCGCGTTTGCATTTTCGGTTTCAAATAACCGTCCGACTCATTCCTTTCGGGAGGGTTTTATTTTTTTAAGAAATAGGAAAAGGGGTGTCAGGGTGTCAGGACAGCCATTCCAAGCAATGTTTTCAAGTGGAATAGCCTGACACCCCTCTGTCAGGATTTCGGGCTTAGGGTGTCAGACCTGACACCCTCACCCCCTTCCTGACACCCCTATTATGGATACCCTGTAAGGGTAAATAGGCAATGTTTATAGGGGTCCTTCTGGGTTGCCTGACACCCTGACACCACTTTTGCCTTTTCATCGAACGTGAGGCGGGCGTAGAGACGGGATGCTTTCATACCCTTGGGGAACTTTTTGCAAAAGGTAGCGAGTTAAAAAAGTGTCCGAAGTGCCCGGGCCGGACACTTCGGACGCATATTCCCAACTCCTATCTGGTTAAGGAAGTGGCTTAAGTCTCCCATGACGGCAAGGGGTTAATTTCGCAAATCCAATGCCCCAACAATGGCAAGCCAGGCGGCGCAAAAAGCTTGACCCAAGACGATCAATTCAGCACTTTTTCAAGCACCTGTGAGAGAATGGAATCAGCTACGGCAGAAGACCGAAAACACCCCGGCCTTCGAATCCTGTCGCTCCGACCATCTTTACCTTTCAGCGATTCCGTCACCCGGTGTTAAGTTTTTGCGTTCGAGTCCGTTAATTTTCTGATGGCACCAGCACTGCTTGAAGAATCTTGGAACGCGGATGGTCCTACCGACAAATGCAGTTTCCCGGTAGGACGCGTTATGCCAACGCTTTTGTCCGGCGATTTGGATGAATGGCCGGACAATGTGGTGGTTAGTGGTTGTTGGGTTGGTTGCGGCGGCGGACACGCTGGGTGTCCGCCGCCGTTTTTTTTGTAACAAAATTTCGCGGTCTGTCCGCCCCAACTCACTGCTGCCATTTGTTCCAGCTGTACAATTCGCGTCAGGCTGCGCTGATCCGCAAAACGAATCATCAGTCGCCTGAAGGATTTTTCTTCCTCAATGAAATCAAGCCTTTCCTGATGATGTCGCGCGGCGCTCAGTAGCGTGGCACTGCCGTTGCTACGACCACAACTACCAGACCCAGGGGCTTTAAGTTCTTGGATTAATCTGCGGGCGGACTGGGCCGAACAACCGCGCGCGCCAACCAACAAAAAAACTGAATGAAGAAAATTGAAGCCATCATCAAGCCGTTCAAGCTCGAGGAAGTCAAAGACGCCCTCGGCGAAATCGGCATCGAGGGAATGACCGTTACCGAAGTGAAAGGCTTCGGACGGCAGAAGGGCCACACGGAAATCTATCGTGGCAGCGAATACACCGTGGACTTCCTGCCGAAGATCAAGGTCGAACTCGTGTTGACCGACAAGCAAGTGGACGCCGCCGTAGCCACCATCGTCAAAGCCGCCAAGACCGGCAAGATCGGCGATGGCAAGGTGTTCGTCTCCGCCATTGAACAAGCCGTGCGCATCCGCACGGATGAACAAGGTGATGCAGCGGTTTAAGCAATTAACCAAACCAGAAACCTTCCCAATTACTGAAAATGAAAAAAAATCTTATCACTCTGGCTCTGGCCGTTACAGCGGCTTGCAGTTCGTTGAACCTCCGTGCCGCCGATGCGCCGGCAGCGCCCGCTGCCCCACCGCCACCGCCGACGCTGGAACAGCGCATTGGCTCCCTCGAAGCCTACATCAACAATGGCGATCCGACCGCTGTCTTGAAAGTAGGTCCCAAAGACAAGGATGGAAACCCAACCATTCCCGATGGTTTGGTGACGCCAACCTCGGCCACCGCCGGTCCCGGCCATAACGCTTGGATGATGACCAGTTCAGCCTTGGTATTGTTCATGACCTTGCCTGGCCTCTTCCTGTTTTACGGCGGCTTGGTTCGCCGCAAGAACATTCTCTCCGTCATCGCGCAATGCTTCGGCATCGCGGGATTAGTCACCATCCTGTGGGTCGTGTTCGGCTACAGCATGGTCTTCGCCGACGGCTCTGGGCCGTTCTTCGGCAACATGAAATTTGCGATGCTCAAAGGAGTGGATTCACTCCCGAATACAAACTACGCATACTGGGTCTCGCACAACGTGTTTTCCATGTATCAATTGATGTTCGCGATTATTACGCCGGCCTTGATTCTTGGCGCGGTCGCCGAGCGCATGAAGTTCGCAGCCATCCTCCTGTTCGTGACGCTTTGGATGGTGGTCGTGTACTTCCCGCTGGCTCACATGGTGTGGGGCATCGACGGATTCATGAATGGCGTGTGGAACGCCAAAGCTTCGATCAAGGCGATTGACTTCGCGGGCGGAACCGTAGTGCATATGTCATCCGGTTGGTCGGCCTTGATCCTCTGCATAATCCTGGGCAAGCGCCTCGGCTTCCCGAAAGAGCCGATGCCGCCGCACAGCATGGTGCTGTGCGC
>JANYBF010000097.1 GCA_025360895.1 Verrucomicrobiota bacterium | reverse complement strand
CCACGTCGTAAGCCATGTCCGGCGGGAACCGCGACTTGGCGGCCTCGAGAATCTTCTTCACGTTGTTCGCGGTGTCCATGGCGTTGGCGCCTGGCGCGAGGAAAATGCCGAGGGCGCCCGAGGCTGACTGTTTCCCTGGCTGGTTGAAGCGAGCGCGCAAGTCGTAAGTCATCGCGCCTAGTTCCACGCGGCCGACGTCCTTGATCTTCACCTGCGACCCGTCGGGGTTGGACCGGATGATGATTTCCGCGAACTCCTTCGGATCCTTGAGCAGACCGAGGGCGCGGACGTTAAACTGCATCTCCTGCCCCGGGGGCGCCGGCTCGGCCCCGATGCGGCCAGCGGGAGACTGGGCGTTCTGTTCCTTGATGGCGTTCTGGATGTCCGAAGGCGTGATGCCCAGGACCGCGAGCTTGTCAGGTCGCAGCCAGACGCGCATGGAGTAATCCTGGGCGGTGAAGTTCTTCACGTCGCCCACTCCTTTCACGCGCTTGATGGAGTCCACCAGGTTGATGTCGCAGTAATTGCCCAGAAACACCGCGTCGTAGGTGCTGTTGGGCGAATAAAGGCCGACCACCATCAGGATGTCCGGGCTGGAACGGTTGACGATGACGCCCTCCCGCTTGACCGCATCGGGCAACTGCGCATCGGCCTGACCGACGCGATTCTGCGCGTTCACCTGCATGATGTCCACGTCCGTGCCCACGTCGAAATAGGCGTTGAGTGTGAGCTTGCCGTCGTTGGCACTGTAGGACTGCATGTAGAGCAACTTGTCCACGCCGTTGACCTTGGACTCAATGGGCGTGGCGACCGACTCCATAACGGCTTCCGCCGCGGCGCCGCGATAGGTCGTGGTCACCTGAATCATCGTCGGACTGACGGGCGGATATTCGGCGATGGGCAACCGCTTAAGGGAGATCAAACCGACAATCACCGTCAGGATGGCGATGACCATCGCGACGATGGGGCGGCGAATAAAGAAGTCGGCCATGAGATTATTCCTTGCCGGGTTTGGTCTCGCCTGGCTTGGCGTGGCTGGCTCCAGCCTGCGGGGCAGCTTGAGCGGCAGCCTCAGCCATCTGCGCAGCGGTTTTCGGTTGGACGTCCGCGCCTTCACGCACCTTCTGCAGGCCCTCGGTGATGATCCGTTCACCGGTCTTCAATCCCTCCAGAATCAAAAGGTTCTCACCCATCGTTTCACCCACCTTGACGGTGCGCTGACTCGCCTTGTTGTCTGCACCAATGACCCACGCAAAATTCCTGCCTTGGAGTTCCGTGACCGCTCGCTCCGGCACCAGAATGCTGTCGGGGCGGAGGCCAATGTCCACCTTGATGCGGGCGAACATGCCCGGGCGCAACAGTTTCTCAGGATTGGGGAACGCCGCGCGCATCCGCAGCGTGCCGGTCTTTACATCTACGGCACGATCCAGGAACACAATCTTCCCTTTGGCCGGATGCTCGGAGCCAGTCGTGAGGATCAGAGTAACCGGCAGGTCTTCCAAGTTCTTGCCCGTGCGACGGCTCTCGGCTTGACCCCGGAGATATTGGGCTTCGCTCACATTGCAGTAGAACCAGATGGGGTCGAGCTGCGAAATCGTTGCCAGCAAGGTTGGCTCGCCTTTGCCCACCAGACTGCCCACGGAAACCTGCTTGGCCCCGATCATACCGTCCAGCGGCGCTTTCACATCGCAATAACCGACATCAATCTCGGCCGACACGACCCGGGCCTTCGCGGAAAGGACATTCGCCTCGCCCACGTCCACGGAGGCGACCGCGTTGTCGAGATCCTGCTGTGGAATGGCGCGCTTCGCGGCGAGCGGGGTCAGCCGGGCGACATCCGTTTTGTATTTGTTCAAGGCCGCGTTCGCCTCCGCCAGCATCCCATTGGCGGCGGCGAGTTTTTCCTCGAACGGCTTTTTGTCCAGCGCAAACAGCGGGGCGCCCGCCTTGACCTCGGTCCCCTCGGTGAAAAGCACCTTGTCCACGAAGGCCTCCACGCGGGCGCGCACCTCGACGTTTTGCGGTGAATCGAGTTGTCCGATGAACTCCGTGGTCAGTGGTACATTGATCGTCGTGACGTCCATGACTACGACGCTCGGCGGCGGCGGCGGCGGCACCGCTGTTTTCTTGCAACCGACCGCGGTGAGAACCATGGTGGCCGCTGCCAGGGCGGCGACCTGTTTGAGCGAAGGCCGGTTTAGCCTCTGCGTAAAGGGCGAAGGGATTTCTCCATTCTTCAATTGGGTTAAGCTCATAGGATATTGTCTCTCATTTACCGTTCACCAATGGACGCTCACACATTGCACCGCTGCTCCAGGTTTCAGGTTCGCCCCTGCTTACTTCCGGGCAGTGTATGTGTTTGAACACTCGGCGAAAGCAATAGTTGGAAATATTTCTTTTGACGCCGCGTCGTTCAGAGAGAAAACATACGTTTGTAATCTTTATGTTTACTATGCACCTCCCAGCGCGGGTGTTTGATCGGATGTTGCAAAAAGCCGACTTAATCATGGTCGAAACGTGAAAGGTGTTTTGAACCGAATCTGGTCACGTTCGGTCCGCTCAAATTTGAATACTCGTGCCCAAGCCGGGCAGTTCCGCTTTGATCCGGAAACGTTCGCGGATTTTTTCCGCGAGCGGCTCGCGGGCGCGGTCTTCCCCATGCACCAAGACCACGCGCGGACGCGAACCAGCCATCGCACCCAACCACTTCAGCAAATCCGTCTGGCCGGCGTGGGCGCTGAAGCCGCCCAAAGTGTGGATGCTGGCCTTGACCGCCACCTTTTCGCCGAAGATGGAAACGAGCTTGCTGCCGTCCACCAACTGGCGCCCCAGTGAACCTTCGGATTGGAAGCCGACGATGAGCACGGTGGTCTCCGGTTGGTGGACGGCAGCAAGCTAGTTTCCATCTTCGGCGAAAAGGTGGCGGTCAAGGCCAGCATCCACACTTTGGGCGGCTTCAGCGCCCACGCCGGCCAGACGGATTTATTGACGTGGTTGGGTGCGATGGCTGGTTCGCGTCCGCAGGCGGTTCTGACTCACGGTGAAGATCGCGCC
>JANYBF010000077.1 GCA_025360895.1 Verrucomicrobiota bacterium | reverse complement strand
GTTGATCGTGCTCATCATCGCGTAGAGCGACGTGGACTTGCCCGAACCGGTCGGGCCGGTGACGAGCATGATGCCGTGCGGCTTGACGATCAGTTCGCGGATGGCGGCTTCGTCCACCGGCGAGAAACCCAGCTTGTCGAGACTCAGGAAAATTTTCCCGCGCGCCAACAAACGCAGCGACACGCTTTCGCCATAAACCGTCGGCACGGTGGAAACGCGGATGTCAATTTCCTCCCCTTTAATGCGGACGTTGATGCGCCCGTCCTGCGGCATCCGCTTTTCGGAAATGTTCATCCCGCTCATGACTTTGAGGCGCGAAATCAACGCGGCCTGAAAGCGTTTCAACTGCGGCGGCATCGGGGTCTGATGCAGAATACCGTCAATCCGGTAGCGGATGCGGAGTTCGTCCTCCTGCGGTTCGAGGTGAATGTCCGTGGCGCGTTCCTTGAACGCTTCCCAAATGACTTGGTTGACGAATTTGATGACGCTGGCGTCCTGGTCGCCCTCGGTGATCTCCTTATCGAGCGGCAGGTCGAGGTCCAGCGGCATTTCGTCGTCCATCTCGTCCAGCGTTTCCGCACCGACGCCGTAATACTTCTTGAGCGCTTTCTCGATCTCGGCGCGGGGCGCAAGCGCGAACTGCACGGGGCCATGGGCGTCAAAGCGGACGGCATTGAGCATCGCCGTGTCAAACGGATTGCTGACCGCGATCTGCACCGACCCGTCCTTCAGTGCCGTGGGCAGCACATTATATTGGAAGGCGACTTTGGTGGAAATTTTCGCGCGCGCTTCGTTCTCGATGACGAGTTTGCCCAGTTCCACATACGGCCAGTTCAAACCGGCGGCGAGGCGTTGCAGAAAAACATCCTCCGCCATGCCGCACTCGCGGCCGAGGAACGCGAGAAATGATTCCGCCGAGCCGTTTTCCACCGCCACCGCCCACGCCTTGCGCACCTCGTCATACTGCTCCGGCATCACCCCGAGTACCGAGGCGAACAAGATTTTGACGGAGTTAAAGGCCATTGGTTTTATGTTGTCGGTCCGAACGACTTAACGCCGGAGCCTAAAAAAAGTTTCGCCAAGGGTCAAAGATTAAACCCGCCTCAACAAAAATAAGAGCGCAGCTTGCTGCCCCCGACCCTGCGGCAATTGCGGAGCGCTGATCTCCGCTCCGGCGCGTTTCCGGGCCATACTCAATCCCAACCGGGTCGGCGGCCGGCGCTCCGGGGGTAGGGGCAAGCTGCGTCGGGATGAGCTATAATCGAACTGAATTGCTTGCGTTAGCGGTTCGGTTTTTGTCAGTCTCTTGGAGTTGAACAGAAAGAGTCACCCGACCGTCCAAATTTCGACAACAAACTAAAACACAACAAACATGAAAAAAATCATTATCACACTATGCGCCGTGCTGGCTTGTAATCTTGCCCAGGCGGCGGAACTCAACTGGCAGACGGATTTGCCTAAAGCCCAAGCACAGGCCAAAACGGAAAAGAAACTCGTGATGCTCGACTTTACCGGTTCCGACTGGTGCGGTTGGTGTATCAAACTAAACAAGGAAGTATTCTCGCAGCCGGAGTTCACCGAATATGCAAAAAAGAATCTGGTGGCGGTGGAGGTGGATTTCCCCAACAAGAAAAAGCTAAGTGCTGCGCAGAAGCAGGCCAACGATGCGCTGGCCAAGAAATACGATATCAAAGGCTACCCGACGATCATCGTGTTGGATAGCGAAGGCAAGAAAATCGGCGAACTCGGTTACAAACCCAACCCGGTTGCATTCATCGCCGAACTGGAAAAGTTGAAGAAGTAGCTTTGGCGGGAATGGAGTCCTAGCTTTCCAAGCGCGGCAATTTTGCCGCGCCTTTTTTCATGCTTCCAACTTGACCCGGCGCGTATCCAACCTAGCATCCCGGCCAGTCGTTCACGCATGAAAGCGATTCTCGCACTTGAAGACGGTTCAATTTTCCACGGCACGGGTTTTGGCGCGCAAACGTCGGCCTGTGGCGAGGTATGTTTTAACACTTCTATGACCGGCTATCAGGAGATTCTCACCGATCCCTCCTACAAAGCCCAGATCGTCACGATGACGTATCCACTCATCGGCAATTATGGCGTCAACGCCATGGATGTGGAATCGTGGCGGCCGCATGTCGCGGGGTTTGTGGTCCGCGAACTCTCACCGGTGGTGAGCAACTGGCGGGCGGATGGTTCTCTGGCGGAATATATCGAACGCAATGGAATCCCCGGTATTCAGGGTATTGACACGCGGGCCCTGACAAAAAAACTCCGCGTGCGTGGGGCGTTGAATGGTTTCATCACCACCGAAAATATTTCCGCTGACGAAGCGTTGAAGCGCGCCCGGGAATGGCCCGGATTCGCGGGCGTGGATTATGTGAAGGAAGTCACGCACCCCGAGGCTTTCATATGGGATGAAAAGGACGAGCAAAGTGGCGACTTCGATCTCGTGCGCGGTAACGCCGTGACCGACGCGCGCAAGCTTCACAAGCCACTGCCGCCGGCGGACATTCCCATCGTCGCGTTCGACTTCGGGATGAAATACAACATCCTGCGCCGGCTGCGGCAGCACGGTTTCAAAACCCAGGTAGTGCCCGCGACCACCACCGCCGCCGCCGTGCTCAAGCACCGGCCCTCCGGAATCTTCCTCTCGAACGGCCCCGGCGATCCCGCCGCCCTCGGTTACGCGGTTCGAGCGGTCAGCGACTTGATGAAAACGGGCATCCCGATTTTCGGCATCTGTCTGGGCCACCAGATTCTCGGCCAGGCGCTCGGCGGAAAAACCTTCAAGCTCAAGTTTGGTCATCGTGGTGGCAACCAGCCGGTGAAAGATTTGGAGAGCGGCAAGGTGGAGATTACCTCGCAGAATCACGGGTTTGCGGTGGACGCCACGTCGCTGCCCGCGGACGTG
>JANYBF010000057.1 GCA_025360895.1 Verrucomicrobiota bacterium | reverse complement strand
ACCACAGCCCGAACCAGCCGTAAAACCCGCTCGCTCCATTCGTGCAACAACCGGTGAATCCGGTCCACTTCCTCGGCAGACGCACCGTTCAACAACTCGGCCAAATCGTTCTTGTCCATAACGTCACTCGCCCAAGTTGAGCATTGGCTGAATGGAGCGAGCGGGTTTTACGGCTGGTTCGGGCTGTGGTTGAACGTCCGGTACATGTTGCGGTGGCAAAAGCAATTCTGCCATGTCGTCGTATTGCCGGAACATCTGTTGCATCGCCCATTGCATTTCCCCCGCCAGCATCAATTCCAAGTGCGGCGCATCGGGCATCGCCACTTCCGCAAAGCTCAACTTGCGTCCTGCCTTGGCTTCGGCGCGTTTGATCGCCAGCAACGTGATGGAAGTCACCACCGGCACCGTCAGTTCCCTCGCGCCGAACTTTTTCAACTCCGTTTCCAACGCTGATTTCTTGAACAGGTTGGTTCGCACCTTGGCCGGGTTGTGGACGACGACGTAATCCACGCGGTCGCCCGCGAAGTAGAACAAGTCCATGAGATTATTCATGCTCTCGGTGTCCTCGCTGGGAAACAGGAAAAACGTGAAGCGGATGCCTTGGGCGGCGAGCGATTCAAGCATTTGCAAGGATTCCAATGCCTGAACAATCAGGCCGTCGGCCTGCGCCCGGCAGTCAATGACATGAACCGGCGCATCGCTGCGGGTGACATTGCGGAACAATCCGAGCAAGGTTGACTTGCTGTCCTCGCTATTACCGAGCGTGTGCGACTGCACTTGTTGGTGATGCCGGTCGGCAAAAGAATTGTGGCGGTCGTCCAAGTCGGAGCCGTTCCAACTGATTTGGTGATAATCCAGCCAAGCGGTGCGGAACTCGGCTTCAAAACTTTTGCCGAGGCTGCCTTTGGATTGGGGATTGATGTGTATGCGTTTGGTTATGTTCATGTGAATTGATCCATGTTGAATTTTGAATAGTCGGGACGTTTGAAAGCGGGCGACGCTGGCAAGGGCGCGGAGTGTGATTCCGGCCTATTGGTCGGCACAATTGGGCGGGCGGGCTGGGATTCCAACACGTTTGGTGCGTTCTCCCAATGCGGCTGCTTTGCGCGTTTGAGTTTGCGGCGATAGAAATGATACGGCGCGTAGAGCGTGACGCGGATGCCTTTCTCCGTGTGGAGCAAGTCGGCGATTTCCTGCCACGTCTTGCGCCGCTGGCGCTGGTCGCGGATGAAATCGAAATGCGGTTCCAAGACGCTGTGATACGCCCTGCCGCCGCGTTGATGCTTTTCGTTCATCACCGCGCAGGATAAATCATCCGCGCACGGAAGCGTTAGCGAGTAGCGGGAGCGTTTAGCAGAATGGTGACTGAGTTAATCCGAATGGTGATTGTGACGCCGCGCACTGCGGCAAATTACGTCACATTCCGGCAACTGCCGGTGTCATAAGGCGGCAAGTGCCGGCAAATCACCGGGAGCAACTGCGACAATTTGCGGCAAATGTATTGCCGCTCTTGGTTGTCTTTTGCCGTGCGATTGCGTTTTGCAGTTCAGCCCAACGAACCCGTTGGGGGATGGTGTCTAACCAAAATGACCGGCTTTCCAACTCCAGAAAGCCGCGAGAAATCACGTTCGACTGAACGTATCAAAATGCCGCACTGTTGTGCAAATTCCGAAGCACTGAACGAGCGTTCTGAAACCGGCAGCGAAACGAAACAGGTTGGGAGTGGTATAAACGGACGACGGTGAAGTGGAGCGCGGTTTTGGAACGCCCGTTGAGTGCGTGACCGTCTAGGTTTGTATTGCGGCGATTTGTCTGGCCGGTTTCCGAGTGCCCACAGGAAAGCCGGACAGTCAAAGCGCCGGGCCTCACATCAGATGGAAATGCCCTTGGATGTTTTGTAGCCCCGTTCCAACTGCTGCTCCCGGAATCGCCTGATTTTCTCATTCTGGCTTTTGGCGATGGCAGTCAGCGGAAGAATTTCCGGCCAGTTGATCTGATGTTTGCTGGCGATTTTCCGGGCGCGGTGGTCGGTGGTTAATTTGAGCACCCGATTGACCGCCCCTAGCCAATGCCTGGCCGGAATCTCCGCGCGCTCGACCTGTTGCAGGAATTCATTCAAAAATGCACGGACGCACGGCAACAGAATTTTCAGGTGTGGCACGTCATGACGTTTTGCCTGTGACACGCTGGCCACCAATTCCAGTTTGCAGGCCAACAGTGAAATGGGATCAAGCACGCGAATGGTTCTCCCGTTCCACTCTGCCTGAACTGCCAGTGCCTCCACTGAACCCGAAACACCGGGAATCCGTCGGACCACTTCAATGTTGGATTTCACCCCGCCGATTTGAAAGGGAATGACTCCTGCCAGCGCGGTCATTTGCACCTTGGGTGGATAAACTGGAGTCAATTCCAACTGCCGGGCAATGCGCTGGACATCGTCCGACCCGCCCTTGAAATCAATGTCCTCGCTGGTGAACGGTTGTAATGATTGAAGCTGGGGTTCAACGGCAAGATAGTGTTCCGCCCAATAGTTGACCGCCTGGCCGCCAATCAGAAGATAAGGCTGTCCGGCTGCGTCGCGGAGCTTGAGAACTTCGGCAAACTGATGGAGCGAAAAACCCACGGCTACGCCCATTTGGACATGGCGCGGGCGACCTGCTTGAAATTGGTGATGCGCCATTTCGCACCGTCGCCCACCAGTGATGCCCGGCGTTGTTGCGCTGCTGCCGCCTGTGGACTGCGCCGGGCCCTGCGCGCCGCTGCCATGCGACTTTGCGCTTCCTGCCGTTTCACTTCATTGAAATCCACTGTTTTCACTGTCAAGAATCATACCGTAACCAGAGGTCAGGAGCAAGTTTGCCGAAGCACTGAACGGGCGGTTTTGAAATCGAAGCGGAACGGAGCCAGTCGGGAGTGAGATGAAACGGACGACGGCGTAGTGGAGCGTGGTTTCAGAACCGCCCGTTGAGTGCGCTGCCGGATTGGTTCAGGTCGTTTGCGGCGATTTGTCTGCGCGGTTTGTGAGGCACGAGCAAAGCCGGGCAGTCAAAGCGCCGTGGCCCTCGCCGGTCTTCCCACCTGTGAGTTGCAAATCGGTTGATTTCCAACCCGATTCTTCGCGCGTCATTTTGTGTAAAGATTACACAACCCGGATGTGAATGGCTGTCAGACTGAACGGCATGAATCGAAGTTTAGTTTTAGTCAGGTTGATGCGACTGGGGAGTCGCCAAAAAAGGTGTATCACATACACCTCGGCGGGTTGGGTTTCTGCAATGCTGTCCGGCATGACGGCGAATCAGCGACCGGTCTCCGCGAAGTCATTTTGCTTCCGACGAAAAATTGTGCCTAACAGATGCACGCTTGCCGCGCATGTTCCCTTACTGTCATCGGTCGAGGCGGGGTCAGAGATTGCGTGTCATGCACACCGTAGCGTCCTGGAAACCGGATAACCTCGCACTGTATGTTTACTGTGGTCGCACAAAAAAGTCTGACCGGTGCCGAGAGCTACTTCGACGAACATCTGGCTCAGAACGATTATTACGCCGCCGGAGAAATCCGGCCCGGCCAGTGGATCGGTGCGGGGGCGGAACGATTGGGATTGAAGCACGCTGTCACTCGTGAACAATTTCATGCGCTTTGTGAAAATCGAAATCCCGAAACCGGCGAACGCCTGACGCAAAGGCAACTGAAGGAAGACAAGCGCCGGGTATTTTTCGATTTCACGTGCTCCCCGCCCAAATCCGTATCGGTACTGGCGGTGACATTGGACGACCAGCGATTGGTTGAAGCCCATGAGGAATCCGCGCGCATTGCGTTCCGAGAACTCGAAACCTTTGCCGCAACCAGAGTGCGGAAGCCGGGCAACCAAGGCGACCGGACCACCGGCAATCTGGTCGCCGCCGCGTTCACGCACACGAGCAGTCGCGCCCTCGACCCGCAATTGCATACCCATTTCACGGTGTTCAATGCCACGTTT
>JANYBF010000056.1 GCA_025360895.1 Verrucomicrobiota bacterium | reverse complement strand
CCTTCGACTTTGGCGAGGAACATAGCTTTGATTGTAGCCGCGCTCGTGAGCGCGCGGATCGGGGGCATGATGGCTAACCATCCGCCTCCTCACGTCGGCGGCTACGCTTATTTCTTCTTGGGCAACACCGCTTCCACATCTGCGTGCGGGCGGGCGATGACGTGAACGCTTACCCCTTCGCCCTTGATGGCTTTGATGGCCTGGGCGCCGGCGTCGGTGGCGGCTTTGACGGCGGCGACATCGCCGACCACGCAGGCGGTGACGAGAGCGTTGCCGACCTGGGTCATCGGGCCGACGAGTTCGACGTTCGCGGCCTTGAGCATTGCGTCCGTGCCCTCGACGAGGGCGACGAGACCGCGGGTTTCAATCATTCCAATGGCTTGAGGCATATATGTTCTTTCGTTTCTAGTTGATGGTTGAGAGTTGAGAAAAAGAGTTTGAACCGCAGATGAACACTGACGAACGCAGGTTTTCGGAACGGAGCGCGATTGTGTGCGCAGCACCAGTCGCAGCACTCACGAACCGTCCACGCGCTGCGGCTAGGTCTTCGACCATAGCCGCGCTCCGCAGAAAACATTCGTGTCTATTCGTGTTCATTCGTGGTTAGTTTCGGGAGTTTTCCAAAAGTCGTTTCGTTTCGCGGGCGACGACGAGTTCTTCATTCGTCGGGATAACCATGATTTTCACACGCGACCCGGTTTTGCTGATAACAGTTTCCGTGGCCCGGGTGCTGGCGTTGAGCGCGGAATCCAATTCGATCCCCAGCCCTTCGAGGTCGGCACAAATGGCAGCGCGAATCTCCGTACGGTTCTCGCCGATGCCAGCGGTAAAGACGATTGCGTCCGCGCCGCCGAGTTCAAAAAAGTAACCGCCGATCCAGTGCCGCGCACTCGCCACAAAAACATCGAGGGCGAGTTTGGCCTGCGCATTGCCTTGTTCGGCCGCAGTGGTGATGTCGCGAATGTCGTTGGACACGCCGCTCAAGCCTTTCAGGCCGGATTCTTTCGTGAGCTGCCGTTGGGCTTCTTCAATTGTGATGCCTAGTGTTTTCACGGCGTACGGAATCGCTTCGGAATCGAGGTCGCCGACGCGATTGTTATGCGGAAGTCCGGATTGCGGACTCATACCCAGGCTGTTGCCAATGGCAGCGCCATCTCGGATGCCGGTGATGCTGGAGCTGCCGCCGAGATGACAAGAAATAACCCGCAGCCCCGGCTGGTTCGTAGGAGTTTTCAGACCATCCACGTAAAGACGCCGGGCGCGTTCCGCGACGTCGTTGCGGCCAAGCAATTCCGCCGAGCGTTCGGCGATGAACTTGTGACTGGCACCGTGAAACCCCCAACGACGGATGCCAATGTCGTTCCAAGCTTGCGGCACCGCGTAACGCATCATTGCTTCGGGGGCAAACTGATAAAACGCGGTCTCGAATAATCCAACCAGTGGCACTCCCGGCATGCGTTTTCCAAACAGGCGGATGCCGGTGATATAGGGCGGATTGTGCGCGGGTGCGAGGCCGTTGAAGGCTTCCATTGCCCCGAGCACGCGGTCGTCGAGGCGCACGCAGCCGGTGACGTTCTTGGCGAGGACAGTCTTGAAGCCGACGGCGGTGAAATCGCTTTCGTGGGCGATGTGGCCCGCCGCTTTGATTTGTGCGAGGCAATCGTCAATCGCCGCGGGATAATCAGTGACGCGCTCGAAGCCGCCTTTGTGCAAAAGGCGCTCGAGGTTGTTCGAGAAATCGAACAGCCGCCACTTGAGCGAAGTCGAGCCGATATTGGCGACGAGAATCTTCATTCTAGCAGATAGGAGTTTGAAGTTAGGAGTTAGAATACGCTTTGACCGATTCTAACTTCCATCTCCTAGCTCCTAATTCATTGCAGCCACTTCCCCAATCCACTCAAGCCTTCATGTGGCCGCGGGATGACTTGCACGCTCACGACAGTGCCAACCTGTGCGGCGGCGGCGGCCCCGGCGTCAGTCGCGGCTTTTACGGCGGCAACGTCGCCCCGGAAAAACGTGGTGACGTAACCGCTGCCAATCTTTTCCCAGCCCGTGAGTTGCACGTTGGCGGCCTTGAGCGCGGCATCCGACGCTTCGAGCGACGCGCACAGGCCCTTACATTCGATCATTCCCAATGCTTGTTGTGACATAGTTTTTAGATGGTTCAGAGTTGATGATTATTTCGCGGGCACGCTGTTGCCGAGAAAGGCTTTGAGCAAATCCTCATGGGGTCGTGCGATGATGTGCGAACTGACGAGTTCGCCGACTTTGGCTGCGGCCTTCGAGCCGGCGTCCACGGCGGCTTTCACGCTGCCGACATCGCCTTGGGCCAGCACGGTGATGAGACCGCCGCCGATGGGGATGGTTTTGACCAACTTGACGTTGGCTGCTTTGACCATGGCGTCGCTGGCTTCCACACTGCCGACGTAGCCTTTGGTTTCGATCATTCCTAATGCTTCACTCATTTTGATTTCTCCTGTTTGGGTGTTGATTGACGGAAAATTTCGAACCACGAATGGACACTAATAAACACGAATCAACAAAACGGAGCGCGACTGGGTGCGCA
>JANYBF010000221.1 GCA_025360895.1 Verrucomicrobiota bacterium | reverse complement strand
TGGGCGGGAACCAGTTTACGTATTTGGGATTCCAACGCCCCCAAAGCGTCGGCTTGCCGTCCACGATCCACGACCGCCAGCTTAACAGCGCCGAACTCACCGCCAGCCTTCAACTCGCCTTCGCGATGACCGGCAACGCGCGCTACCGGGATAAGGCTTTCGAAATGTTCACCAAATACGGTTACCTCACCAACATTGTTAGTTCGCTCAAGCTCATCGCCCCCACCGCCGGCTACATACATCAGGGCGACGACATGGGCAACGAGTGGAACCACAGCGACGACGAGCTGGCCTTCTTCACCTACTGGCCGCTCGTGCACTTCGCCTTCACCGACGAACTGCGCGCCCAATACCTCGCGGTCGTGCGGGAGCATCTGGCGATCGAGCGGCCGGAACGCTACGCGATCTGGAACTTCATCGCCGCCGCCTGCGGGGCGAAGGAGTTTGATGCCGCCGGTTCCGTGTGGACCCTGCGCGGCACGCCCCTCGACACGATCGCGTGGCGTGTCGCCAACTCGCATCGGCAAGATCTGAACAAACTGCCGCCGAACTTCATGGGACGCGAACTTAAGGAACTGCTTCCGCCGGGCGAACGACTCATGGCGCGCATCAACACCCAGCCCTTTATCCTCGACCATGGCGACGACGTTACGGACTTCCCCGGCGACGAGTTCCTCCTGGGCTACTGGTTGGGTCGTTACGCCGGTGCGATCAACGGGCCGTGAGCCGGATCGGATCGCGCGCAACCATGAAGGGCAGGAGTTCTAAATCTGCTGCTTGCGGTAGCAGGCTGTTTGGGACGGCCTTAAACGATCGGATGGCTGCTTGACCGGCCCTCCGGGCGTCTTTTGCTCGAAGGTAGCGGTTCAAGCCCCCCGATGATGTTACCGTGCCGCCGGCGTGTTTCTTCAAAAGCCGCTATTTCTCAGGCCGAGCAGCTTGTTGATTTTCAGGTTGATGATTTTGCAAACATACCCAAAAATTATGGCCGCAATGAATCAAGTGTTTCCCTGTTTCCGAAAATATCTCTTGATCATTCTTTGCTCGATCACGATTGCCGGGCAGGCGCAAACCCGGCTGAGCGCCATTGACACCAACCGCATCGTCCAGAAAACAATCCGCAAGTTTCTGAAGCAACAGGCGGAACTCGGGATTGTATATTGTGAAGACTTTCGTCCCTCCGTAGAGGAAGCCACCAGCGCCCGCCGGTTTGATTTCAATTGCCAACATTTCCACCTTCGACAAGATCCGGCGACGGCCTGGCATGCCTTCTTAACCGCGCCACCGACTCAAATCTGGCAGGGCCAGAGCGTTTCCTGCGGATTTATTTATTCGCCCGTCAGCCAACGTGTCATTTTCCCCGGGGACAGCTACCCGGGATTGGAACCCGGACAAATCTTCTTCCTCGAGCTGCGGATTTTATTTGGACTGGTCAAATTTCCGGTCTGCTTGGTGGTAACCAAAGTTGATCCCGTCCAACGAACCATCACGTTTAGTTACGTTTCCTCAGGGACATCCAAAGGCGCCCAAACAATCCGGCTGCTTGACGATGGCAAGGGGGAAACCGAAATCCTTCATTCCACCATTCATCAAACCGGAAATGTTATTCGGGACAGGATCCTGTTCCCCGTTTATCACCGGAAAGCCATTAGGGAAGTTCACCGGAACCTCAAAACCCAACTCGACCACGGGGATTAGAAGTAGCTGAGTAACCACGCCCCGTTTGCCAAGGCAGCAGAGGGTCAGTCTTGCGCTCGCCGGTGATCTGGTGAGCGTCCTCCCCTGCTCCACCTATCATTCACAAGCAAACGTCCTGGGGACGCGCTCAGTGCTCTGCGTCCGCAGTCGGGGTCGGTTGCCAACCCGCCCCCAAAGCTTTGATAAGCGATACGCTCGCGGCGAGTTTTTGCCCATTGAGTTGAACCACGTTCTGCTTGTGGGTTAACTCCGTGGCCTGAGCAACGATGACGTCGAGATATTGCTCCACCCCGGCCTTGTAACGGTTATTCGAGATGTCCAACGCGCGCTGGGCCGAAGCCAGCGCGCCAGTCTCTTGGTCGAGCTGCTGGGCGAGCAGGAGTTGGGCGGCGAGTTGATCCTCCACGTCCTGAAATGCCGTGAGCACCGTCAGCCGGTAGGTCGCGATCGTGCCGTCATAGGCGGCGCGCGCCGACGCGAGTTGCGCGCGATTGCGCCCGCCGGTGAAAATCGGCAATTGCAGGGTCGGTCCGATGGCCCACAGATGGCTGGGCCCGGCGAATAAATCGCTGGCGCTGATGGATTGGAATCCAGCCGCACCGTTGAGCATCACGGTCGGGTAAAATGCTGCCGTGGCCACGCCGATATTCGCATTAGCCGCGGCCATGCGGCGTTCGGCGGCAGAGATGTCGGGGCGACTTTCCAGCCATTCACTCGGAACGGCGACGGGCATTGCCGGCAGGTTGGTGGCGGCCACCGTGTTTGGGGCCAGCGCGAAGGTGGTCGCCACGTGACCGCAATTGCGCCCGTTGCAAATCCACCGCCGGGATTTGCGCCTGCGTGCTCTTAAGCTGGGTCTCAGCCTGGGCCACGTCAAGGTCGCTGGCGATGCCGGCTTTATGGCGGTTCTGCGTCAGTTCCAGTGCGCGTTGATAAGCCGCAACGGTTTGGGCTAGCACATCGGATTGGGCGTCGAGCGCGCGTAACGTGAAGTAATCAATCGCCACCTCGGCCTGCACGGAGAGCTTCGCCGATTCCAGATCATCGGCGGACGCGGTGAAGGTGGCCCGCGCGCCTTCAACCTGGCGCCGGATGCGTCCCCACAAATCCAGCTCCCAACTGGCATCGGCCACAACCTGGAACGAATTGTAGGTGATGCGCTGCCCGCTCGCCGCGCTGGTGGGCGACGCATTTACGCTGGTGCGTTGACGGGGCGCGGAAGATGGGCTCGAAATCTGTGGGAAGAAGTCCGCCCGGGCGACCTGCACGGCGGCGTGCGCTTGATCAAAGTTGGCGAGCGCGACGGCAATCTGCTGGTTGTTTGTGGCCGCAAGTCCTTCAAGTCGGTTTAACTCCGGGTCGTCGTAAAGCTCCCACCAGTTGCCGCGAGGCAGATGCGCGGACGGTTCGGCGGTTTTCCAATCTCCGGCGTTGGTGATGGCCGTGTCGCCAAACGCAGCGGGCATGGGATTCGCTGGCAACGCGGTTGGGCGACGGTAATTTGGTCCGACGGCGCACCCGACGAGCAGTGCGACCCGGAAGAAGCGTCCGTGTTTCTCCTCGCGTTCGGCGCGCAGCAACCGGGCGCACATCATCGGTGTGAGCGTAAGCGAAATGAGCGCCGAGATGGCGACCGCCACGCTCAACGTAATGGCAAACTCGTGGAACAATCGTCCGACGATGCCCGTCATGAACAGCAACGGAATGAACACCGCGATCAGCGACACGCTCAATGACACAATGGTGAAACCAATCTGTTTTGCACCCTTGAGTGCGGCCTCCATCGGCGTTTCGCCCGCTTCGATGTAACGGACGATGGCGTCGATCATCACGATGGCGTCGTCCACCACGAAGCCGGTCGAAATCGTCAGCGCCATGAGCGAAAGGTTGTCGAGACTAAAGCCGAGGAGCTGCATCACGCCGAACGTAGCGACCAACGTGAGCGGCAACGCGATGCTCGGAATGACCGTGGCCCAGAATTTTCGCACAAAGACGAAGATGACCATGACGACGAGCGCAATCGTGAGCAGCAACGTGAATTGCACGGCGGAAACGGAGGCGCGGATGGTTTCCGTGCGGTCGCCAAGGATGGACAACTTTACCGACGACGGCAGCGAGGCGCGCAGTTTCGGCAGTAGCACCTTCACGCTGTCGGCGGTCTGGATGATGTTCGCGCCCGGTTGGCGCTGGATGTCGAGCAGCACGGCGGGCTGGCCGGTGGAAATGGGAGCGCGGGCTTCAGCCCGCTTCAACGCCTGCAAATCCTGAGCGCCGATGATTGTCGAGTTTGTTGCAAGGTCAGACGTTGAAGCAGCCTGAACGCCGCGTTCCTCGGCGGTTGCAGCATCCGCGTTTTTGCCGTAAACCCAACTTCCCATCCGCACGTTTTCCACGTTGTCCACCGCATCGCCGAGATCGGCGACGCGAACGGGCGAGCCATTGCGGTAGGCAATGATGACGTTGCGATAATCGGCGGCGGAAAAAATCTGGTCGTTGGCATTGATGGCGTAGGCCTGCCGCGCGCCGTCGAATCTGCCTTTGGGCGCGGTGACGCTGCTTTGAATGAGCGCGGTGCGAACGTCCTCCAGGCTCAGGCCGAGTGAGGCAATCGCGGCGGGGTTCACGCGCACGCGCACGGCGGGTTTCTGATTTCCCTCGATGGTCACGAGGCCCACGCCGCTGACTTCGCTGAGTTTTTGCGCGAGCACGGTGTCGGCGAGGTCGTTGACTTTTTCCAGCGGCAACGTGTCGGACGTGAGTTGCAACGTGAGGATCGGCGTCGCGGCGGGGTTGACCTTGCTGTAGGTCGGCGGATTCGGCATACCCGCCGGAAGCACACCGCGCGCGGCGTTGATGGCGGCCTGCACGTCCTGCGACGCAGCATCAATATTGCGGTCGAGGGTGAATTGCAGCGTGATGGCCGCGTTAGCGAACGAACTAACGGAGGTCATCGTCGCGAGTCCGCTGATCTGGCCGAACTGCCGTTCGAGCGGCGTGGTGACGGAGGACGCCATCACGTCCGGACTCGCGCCGGGATATTGCGCGGTGATTTGAATGGTGGGGAAATCCACCGGCGGCAGCGCGGAAATCGGCAGTAAATAATAGCCGAGCAGGCCCACCAACAGCACACCGACCATCAGCAGCGACGTGGCGACGGGCCGCTTGATGAATGGCTCGGAGATGTTCACGGCTTTTTTTCCGGCCGGATTTTTGCGGCGGGCGGCGCACCAGCAACGCCGCCTTTGCCCGGTGACTCAGCAGGCTTCACCTGCGAGCCGGGTTGCAGCTTTTATTGACCGTCCACTACGACGCGCTCACCGGGTGTGAGGCCGGAAGCAATCAACGCTTCGCCCGCCTCGATTTGCGTCACCTTGATGGTTCGCATCTGCACGGTTTCGTCGGCCTGAATAACGAAGGCAAATACGCCATCCGGCCCGCGTTGGTCAGCGTGGTGAGTAGTAGCCGCGTGTTGACGAACTGGCCGGGCCAGAGGCGGAGATTCTCGTTGGCGAAGTTGGCTTTGAGTTTAATCGTGCCGGTGGTGGGATCAATTTGATTGTCTATGACGGCAAGCTTGCCTTCGCCGAGCACTCTGGTGTTGTCGCGCGAAACGGCGAGCACAGTGTAATTACCTTCCGTTCCCTGGTTATCCTGGAGCTTCGACAACACTTGCTCCGGCAGCGTGAATAAGACCGAGATGGGGCGAAGTTGGGTCACCACGACGAGGCCGTTCGCGTCAGAGGCGTGAACAATGTTGCCCGTGTCCGCTTGCCGGATGCCGCCGCGCCCATCAATCGGTGCGCGGATTGTAGCGTAATCCAGGTTCACCTACGCACTTTCCGCCGCCGCCTGATCGGCGTTCACCGTGGCTTCGAACTGGCTGACCAGCGCCTTTTGCGTGTCATAGATTTGCTGGGTGATGCTGTCAGTTTTCAACAGATCGGCGTAACGGTGCAAATCCACGCGGGCATTGGCGAGTTGCGCGGCATCCTGCGCTTTCTTTGCGACGGCCTGATCCAGTGCCGCCTGATAAGGCGCGGGATCGAGTTGCGCCAGCACGTCACCCGTCTTGACGTCTTGTCCTTCCGTAAACGCAACCTTCATCAACTGTCCATCCACGCGCGTGTGAACGGTGACGGTGTTGAACGCCTGCACTGTGCCGAGACCGTCGAGATAAATCGGCACGTCCCTGGTCGCGACGACGCCTGCCACCACGGGCACGGGCAAAGTTTGGCCCCGCGCGCCCGCCGAAGCGACTGACGTAGTCGAATTGGAATGCAAGCGATGATAGACAGTCCAACCAGCGAGAATCGCAAGGGCCAGCAAGGCGGCGGTGCCAACGAGTTTCATTTGCAAAGGTGATTTTGGCTCTGCGCCGCGATTCATTTCAACGCGTCGACCGGCATCCCCAAGTTGTCCGTTGCTGGAAACGCGCGCGGCGGGTTGCTCCTGATTGGTTGTCATATCTTCAAAAGACGGGTGGTGCTTTTCGTTAAACCGTTTCCTCGGGCGGCGCTTAAAAATGAAACGAGAAAAGGTGCCAACCGGGTTGCTCGAATACTTCGTTATCCGGCGGGAAATACTTATCATCGGCTTTGACCGTGGCCCCAAGGAAGTGATAGTGCTCGGAGTGCTTCGGCGCTTGCGTTAGAAATTCGATCATGTTGATCTGCCCATCGCCGTTTTCGTCCAGCACCCTGAAGTTTTCCTTGGCCCCGTCGCTCGTATCAAAATGCTGCCACTCGTCCAGGGTGATTACCCCGTCGGCATTGAGGTCCAGATTGCGAAAGGCGTTCTCGTCCAGAACCGCAGGTTGGAGCAATGCCGCTGGAGCCGGGGCTTCAGCGGGTTGCCGGTTTTGCCCAATGAACGCGACCGTTGATAATTGCCGATCGGGGGTGGCGCAACCCATCAGTGCGGCGACGGCACCGGACATCACCAACGGGGCGAACCGGATTTTTGCTTTCATAATTTTTGCGAGTTATGGCGCGCTCATTTCGTGAGGGCGGGCGCCGGACGCAGAGCGTCCGTGCCCATGCAGGTTGTTAGTGCCGGCAGCCTCGAACCGACCCGTATCCCCGGCCGTGGTAGTAATTCCCGTGGTACCAGACGTTACCTGGCCGGGTGGGATAGCCCCAGTAGCCACCAGACCATATCCATGCGCCGCTGTTCCATGACCACCAACCCGACGTCCACATATAGTCTGGCCCGGGTGAAATCGGAATCACCTCGACTTGCGGTGCTGGGGTCGGTGCAACAACTACCGCAGTAGTGGAAGCCGGGTTGGGTGCTGCGGCCATTGGGGCGCTGGCGGATTGTGTCGTTGTAACTGGCGTTGAACTCACGGCCATCTGTTGGTTGTGCAGGGCGCTATCGTGATTGAGCATCGCTGTCACAGCTGGGGAAGAAACGCCGGCACTTTTCAGCGCCACAATGTCGGCGGCGGAAAGATTGTAATAAATTTGCGCTTGCCCGATATAGCTCAAGACTACGTCGTCACCGACGCCCGATTCGGTGAGCTTCTCAACTTCGGCCGCACCGGGAGGCAGTTTGTAGGCCGCGCCGGAGGACGAGATGGGAGTGAGTGCGGTTTGCGCGGCGGCCGGGAGCAGCGGCAACATCGTCACCGCCAGCAGTGCGAAATATTTTGAGATTTTCATATTCGGCCTTTCTGTTTGTTCGATTTCGATTTTCGCGGGCAGCCTCTTCGTGCCGCATAAGACTCTATTTGCACCCGCCATGCCATGGACTGGCATCTTTGCTTTGCAGTGATTTAAGGAAGGCGGAGGGCAAAAACGGCGTGTTCGCGGAGAAACACTTTATCGGGCCAGTGGTCAGCGATTGACCCGTGCGAGTGCCAGGGGATTTGATTCGTCTGCCAAAAGGGATGGACGCTACGGCAAAATTGTCGCGAGAGTCGCGAAATCACAGGCCGTGAACATCCAACGGCACGCTGGCTCGGCCGCGTGCGGTGTCGTTGGAGCAAGTTCAGCTTTCCGTCCGAGTGCGTGCTAGCGAGGTGGTGGCTCGCTTCTGCGTGAATCTTAAAGGGCTTAGGTTCTTGATTGTGGCGATAGTTTGGAATTCATGACTCCCGCCTTGCGGCGTCAGCGGTGCTTTACCGAGCGGCTGTACTCAAGAGCCGCCGGGGCCGGCTTGTAGTGGAATTCTGGATTTTGCCCCGCCAGACGCGCCAGGCGTTTCTCGGCGGATTCAGCCAGAAGTTTTTCAATCGTTTGCAACAGCATGGGGATGTCCATCGGTTTTTCCAGGAGGGCACCCACGCCAGCGTTGAGCGCCGTGAAGCGTTGATTCGGGCGCGCGGTGGCGATGATGATGGGAATGAGGGGATGCTCGGCGGTGAGCCGCTCAAACGTGTCCCAGCCATTCTTGACCGGCATGTTCAGGTCGAGCAGCACAAGTTCAACCACCGACTGGCTGACGAAATCAAGCGCCTGCTGGCCGTTCTCGGCGGGAATGACCAAGTAGCCTTCGGACACGAGCACGTCGTTCAGGGAATCGCGCACGGTGGGATCGTCGTCAACCAGGAGAATACGCTTGCCGGTGCGAGGGCTCCCGGGTGAGTGATGGACGGTAGGTTCGCGATCGCGAGTGGATTGCTCGGAGCGATTCGCCGAACGGACCTGGCCAATCGTAGTTTTTGGAGATGTGGTTGTTTTCATAGATGAAGCGAGGAGGCGTGGGGTCGTTGCTGTAATTTCTGCGCAAGGGTTTGTTCAATGCATTTGATCAGTTCTTCGGTATCCACCGGCTTGGCGAGGTAAATGGTCGAGCCGGCCGTTACGGCGCGGCCACCGGTGTCTTCGTTGTGTGCCAGCGCGGTCAGAAACACGATTGGGGTGTCCTTCAGTTTGGGGTCGGCGTGGATTTGGGCGGAAACATCGCAGCCGTCAAGGTGGGGCATCAACACATCCAGAAAAATCAACTGTGGATGGAAGTCGCGGGCCGCAGCAAGAGCCAACGCGGAATCGTTTTCCGTCCACACTTCGTAGCCCGCCATGGCTTCAAGATTCAGCTTGAGGCTTCGGGTGACGCCCGCTTCGTCGTCCACGATCAATATGCGCTTGTGGTTCATAGATGGTCCTGGTGGTTGCCCAACAGTTGAACCGAACCGCGTTTCGTGGCGGATGCCGATGTGGCGAATGATGCCCGGTTCCGTGTCCACGATGGGTATGCGTTTTGTGTTCATGGCGGGTAGTTCCGGGATGAGTCGTCGCAGACTGAGTTCAAGCCAGTCTGGCACATCAATGGCGGATGTGTTCTTCCATCGTCTTTCTCAGCTCGCCCATGTCCACCGGCTTGGCGAGAAGCCGTGCGAACGAAACCTGACCATCGTGATTCTTGGCGACCCAATCATCGGTCAGGGAAACGCCGGGAAGTCTGGCTTGGAGGAGGACATTCATTGGTTGTCTCAGGAAAATTATTCTCCGCATTGCCGGATTTTAGGATCCCGAACCACCAAGCAACTTGGTGACGAAGGCGCGGTTGGTGATGCGGCGAACGTGACGATTCTGGTCTTCGTTGGTGAGGTTTTTGATGGCCCGCACGAGGATCGGGATGTTCAGTGGCTTTTCCATGAAGGCATCCACGCCCAACCGGACGGCCTTCTGGTATTGATTGGGGCGGGCGGTGATGACGATGACCGGCAACAGGGGCGTGACGCGGTCAAGTTGGCTGAACGCCGTCCAACCATCCCAATGCGGCATGTTCAAATCGAGCAAAACCAGATCCGGCGCGTGTTCAATGGCGCGGGTGACGGCCTTGATACCGTTCTCAGCTTCGTCTACCACGAAACCTTCAGATTCGAGCATGGCCGCCAGACTGCCGCGCACGAGGGCGTCGTCGTCGGCAATCAGAATCCGATTATGAATCGCTTTCGCCGCCTCTGGTTGCGCCGCGGTAACCGGTAACGGTAAACTGGGGAACGTGGCGTCATGCTGAAAGTGAGCACACCATTCACGGGCTACCGCGTGGTCAGAGGGCGAACCGCCTTGCAGTTCCCAACCGCCATCGTAATGACGGATGAGATCGGCTGCGCCGAAGGAAGCAACAATTTCCCCTTCGTCCCATGGGAGGCGGGGAAAGACGTCCGGTTTCAGAGTGCGGATGTGCATCAAGCGCTCCGGATTTCGTGCGGTTGATTCTGTGGTTGCACGAGGCGCGCGAAACCAAGGTTGGGATTTACGGCAAGGTGCGATAGCGAGGGTCAGGGTTTGCATAATGTGGGCGGTTGTTGGTTATGTTGACGGATCGGTGGCGGGCTTAACTTCGCCAGGCCGCATCGCGAGCTTTGCTTTACTGAGGTCACCAGTGAATTGCTTGAGAGTCATATCCGTCGGCGTGTTTGTTGGTTTTGCTTTTCGTTGTGGCCCGATTCTCACGCGTCTGGAAGCAACCTTTGCACCCGCCGTGCCACGACCCGCCGTCGTTGATTTGCCGGGGTTTGAGCGCGAGCACGGAGAGGAATGGGCGGTTGATGGAGAAGCCGCTTACCATGCCCGGGATAAACGGCTGACCCACCCTCGCGGGTAAACCGATCAAGCCTTGGCGATTGAGGCTGATTTACAGCGTGCCGCAACACCGCGATCCTGCCATCCTGCCCGGCATGGCACTTGCCCAAGCTTCAAACGCAGCGTTGATCGTGGAATTTTCCGCCGCCGGCACACTGTGCGCCCATGAATATGAAATCACCTTTTGGCATTCGTCTCTGGATTTTGATTATCGCCCTCATCCTGGTGGCGGGCGGCACGATTTACGGACTTTCCTCCGCCTGGAATCGGGTTCGGCAGCTTGAAACCAGACTCACCAGTTCCCAGCTCGAAAGCTTCCAGCTCGCGAGAGAAGTCAGCCGCGGATTGCAGAGCCTGAACAATTCCATGCTGCGCTACACCCTGGTAAGGGAGCCGCAGCAATGGGCGCAGTTTGACAAGTCTAGCGACGACCTTAATGATTGGATTGACGACCATGATCCGAGCCTAAACCCACGTTCGTTGCTGACCACAGAAAAAGAACGCCAGTTGTTCAAGGAGATCAATCGCGCCTACGATGAATACGTCAGTTCCGCCCGGGCCGTGCATTCCAATGCCCAACCCGCCCTAGTGCGTTCGGGGCAACTCGCGCAACTCGATGCCTTCAACGCCCAAGCCGAGCGGATGCGCGATCTGGTGCGGGGCTTGTCCGACGCGCACCGGGCCGCGCAGGCTGGGTTTATTGCCAACGCAACAGCTTCGCTCAACAGTCTTCGGAAAACTCTCATGCTGAGCATCGTATTATTGCTCGCTCTGGTCGCGGTGCTGGGTTGGGTGATCTACCGGGACATGATCGCGCCGCTGCGCACCAAACTGGTTCACAGCCAGAACCTGCTGGAAAGGCAGGAGAAACTCGCCACGCTCGGCACGCTGACGGCCGGCATCGCCCACGAAATTCGCAACCCGCTCACTTCGCTCAAGGCCCGTCTCTACACTTTGGAAAAACATCTTCACGTCGTGCCGGCCGCGCGCAAGGACACGAACATCATCAACGCCGAAATTTCCCGGCTCGAACGCATCGTGTCGGACGCTTTGAGTTTTGCCCGGCCGGCTGATCCCCAGCTGGAAACCATCGCCGCTGATACACTGCTCCGCGAAATTCAGGGGTTGATGGCCACCAGCCTCGAGAGCCGCGCGGTGCAACTGGTGGTGGAATCGAACCCGGAGTTGCTCATCCGCGCGGATAGCGGCCATTTGAAACAGGTGCTCATCAATCTCGTTCGCAACGCCGTTGACGCCATTGAAGGCGCGGGCACGGTCACGTTGCGCACGCGCACGACCCGCACTTCGCTCGGCGGGCGAGAGACCGATGCCGTTATTCTTGAAGTGAGCGACACCGGCAAAGGCATTCTGCCCGAAGTCGAGAAGCGCCTTTTCGATCCGTTTTTTAGCACGAAAGAAACGGGCACTGGCCTCGGCCTGCCGCTTGCCGCCCGCATGGTTGAAAAGCACGGCGGCAAGATCGAGTTTCAAACCCGGGTCGGGCACGGCACGACCTTCGGCGTTGTCTTGCCGCGCGAATTCAAGGACAGTGCGGGGAGTGCCAAGCAAAGTGCGAACACCAAAACCGGCGGCGCGCAAGCCAACGGTTAATTTTGGTCAATCCCGGCAGCTAGCCCGGTCGGTTTTGCTCCGGTGATTTTCTCAGCGATAACCACCCCCATGCCCAAAGCTGCCCACATACTTCTCATCGAAGACGACATTAGTCTTGCCACAAACCTGTGTGACGTGCTCCAAGAGGACGGGTTTAAGGTCACCGTGTGCAATCGCGGTGATGAGGGATTGCGTCGCGCTAACAACGACGAGTGCGAGGTGGTGTTGACCGATCTGCGCCTACCTGGACTCGGGGGTCTGGAACTCGTGAAGCAAATTCACGAAACTCAGCCGCGCCTGCCCGTCGTGCTGATGACCGCGCACGGCACGATTGAGACCGCCATCGAAGCCACCAAATTCGGCGCGTACGATTACCTGCAAAAACCATTCGAGATGCCGGGGCTGATCGGAGTTCTCCATCGCGCTGTGGAAGCCAGCCGCCTCATGCGGGAACCCGTGACGCTGCCCGACGCGCCGGTCGAGAGCCGCACCGCCCTCGTCGGCACCGGCCGCGCGATGCAGGACGTGTGCAAAGAAATCGGCCGCGTCGCCGCCAAGCCTGTCACCGTGCTCATCCGGGGCGAAACCGGGACGGGCAAGGAACTGATCGCCCGCGCCATCTATCAGCACAGCCCCCGCGCCAAAGCGCCATTCATTGCAATCAATTGCGCCGCCATTCCGGAAAACCTGCTGGAAAGCGAATTGTTCGGCCACGAACGCGGCGCGTTCACCGGGGCGGATCAGCGGCGCATTGGTCGCTTCGAGCAGGCGAACAAGGGCACGCTCTTCCTCGACGAAATCGGCGACCTCCCGCCCAACACCCAGGTGAAACTGCTGCGCGTGCTCCAGCAGCAAACCTTCCAGCGCGTCGGCGGGGTGGAAGCAATTTCCGTAGATGTGCGCGTCCTCGCCGCCACGCACCGCAATTTGGAAGCGATGATTCGAGACGGAAAGTTTCGCGAAGACCTTTTCCATCGCCTAAACGTGGTGTGTCTCCAGCTTCCGACCTTGCGCGAACGGCGCGAGGATATTCCGGTTTTGGTGCAGCACTTTCTCCGCAAATACGCGGGCGACTTCGGCGTGGAAATTCCGACCATTGCTTCCGATGCCTTGGCCGTATTGCAAGCGGACTCGTGGCCCGGCAACGTCCGCGAACTGGAGAACATGACCCGCCGCCTGTTGCTCGGCGCGCGGGGACTCTCCATCAACGCCGACGCAGTTCGCCAAACTCTCGCTGCCCGCAATGCCGAGCCGGGTCCGACGGGCAACTCCTTCACCACCTTCGCCGGTGATTTGCTGGCGCGGGCGATGAAGGGTGGACTCGGCGAAGCCCATGCCCGCATGCTCGCCGCAGCTGAACGCGAAATCCTCACGCAAGCCATTACGCTGGCAGAAGGCAATCAAGCGAAAGCCGCGCGTTGGTTAGGATTATCCCGCTTCACTTTGCGCGAAAAGCTCAAGCAGCTTGGCTTGCATCCTGGCTCCACCGAGACCAACTCCGAAATGGACGACTGAACGCCTCGCCGTGTGGAACCCGTCCGCATATTTGCTCAGACTGTCGCGCGCGAAGCGGGTCTTGACGGCCTCCCCCGTGATACTCGAAGCGCGCGGGCGGGTAGCGTTGCCAAAACCATCCCTCATATTCCGCATGACCACCGATCAAATTCACTGCGCTCAATCCCCCGTCGCCCGGATCACCGCGGGCATTTTGTCGGTGTTCCTCTTCACCGCAGCCGTCAAGGCCGCCGACCCGTTGCGCGGGCCGGAGTTCCCAGACGAACTGGTGCATTTTGAACCCGGCAGCAAAGAAGTTCTCTTCGCCGGTACGGGCCAGGACACCTGGGATCAGAAAATTCGCGAACGCAGCTATATCCTGCACGAAGGCAAGACGTGGCGTCTGTGGTACAACGGCTACAATAAAACCCGGACGCCGACGCATTTCCTCGGCTATGCCACGTCCAAGGACGGCCGGCAATGGCAGCGGAGCCACGAGGCGCCGATTTACGACCAGGGCTGGATCGAGGACGTCTGCGTGGTAAAGCACGCGGGAAACTATTACCTGTTCTCGGAAGGCCGCGCTGACATCACGCATCTGCTGAAATCAAAAGACGGCCGGCACTGGACCGAACAAGGCAATCTCGACCTTCGCAGCGTTGACGGTCGCCCGATTCCCGGCCCCTATGGCACGCCTTCCGTCTGGGTCGAAAACGGGGTCTGGTATCTCTTTTACGAGCGCAATGACGCGGCGGTGTGGCTTGCCGGCTCCAAGGATCTCAAGACGTGGACCAACGTCCAGGACGAGCCGGTGTTGAAGTGCGGTCCGGAGGCCTACGATCAATATGCGGTGGCCTTCGACCAGGTGATCAAATATCAGGGTCGTTACTACGCCTATTATCACGCTTCCGCGCACCCGAAGTGGAAGGAATGGAGTACGAACGTTGCCGTCTCCCCCGACCTCGTGCATTGGAAGAAATATGCCGGCAATCCGGTGCTGCCCGTGGATCCGTCCGACCCCCAACGCAGCAGCGCCTTCCTGGTGCCGGATGGCAACCGCTTCCGCCTGTATGCCACGCATCCGGACGTGAAGGTCTGGGTTTCAAAGCCGGCGACGGCGGCAGGCGAATAAAGCGGCAGCCTTTTGGTGTTTGGGAACGGGAGACCGTGGTAGCTGGGTCCGGGTCAGGTGGCAGGTTTATCCCGCAACGTCTCGTAGAGGCCCGCGTGATTGAGCAGGATGTCGCGCATCCCGTTTTGAACGGTGGCGGAATTCAACGCCTGTGTGCTCATCAGGGTGTGCGCGTCCAGTGCGCCCATGATGGCGTTTAGCAATTCCGTTTTCAGGTCGGGCGAATTGGCAAATTGCTCCTTCGTGTTATTCGTCGCCTGTTGTCGCAATGTTTCCGACTCCAGCAGTTTTCCCTTAATCACGTTGTTCACATAAACGAGCTTGTCCTGATCGGTAAGCTCGCCTTCAAAAAGGTCGTTCACCTTTTCGATGATCTCATTCAGAAAGGCTTTCTCCTTATCATGCAACTCGCCGCTGCCAGCCTCGGTGATTGGTTCGAGCCGGGGTGTTTTACCGGCATACAATGGCATCGGTTGCCGTCCGATGTTTTTCAGGTGGTGATGCGTAAGGATCACTTTCGAGAGGTCAACGCCCTCG
>JANYBF010000612.1 GCA_025360895.1 Verrucomicrobiota bacterium | reverse complement strand
GCTGCATGAAGTCAGTGAGCGAAAGGTAAAGAAAGTCCGCCCGACCCTGTTCCACGAGCGCCGCCCCGGCTTCGAGAACATAAACGGACGCTTCGCCGGAATAAATTTCCGGACGCGGTTTGCCGATGATGGATTCCGCCTGATCCACGCCGTGCGTCGCGAGTTTCGCTTCGTCCACTTTCTCCGATGAGAACACGATCCCGCCCCGTTCCACGATGCCGTCGCCGAGAACGGTGCGAAGTTTCTCCTTCGCGGTGATGAAAGCGACTTTGCGGCCCGCGTCGGCCGCCGCGGTGAGCAGCGTACCGCAACGACGAAACTCCGGGCCGTTCATCATCACTTCCTGACCGGTTTCGGGATTGAGGAAAAAATTACCGCAGATGCCCGTCACGGCGGGCGGCATACCGGTGACGATGGCCGAGTTGTTGACGTTGGTGAACGATGGCAACGCGCCGCGGACCATCCCGCGATAGCCGCGTTTCACCATCACCTCGGTATTGGGCATTTTTCCGGAGGCGATGGAGACGGAAATATATTCATCCGCGCAGCCATCAATGCAGAGGACGGCGATGGGACGGGCGGGCGGCTGGTACGTGCGTCCGTTGGCGGTAAAGGCGGTGGTGGAGTGATTCATCAGGGTTACCATGCGAATTCAAAGTGACAATCAAAGGTTCGATTTTCTGGAAAATGGCAGTGGTTAAAACGGTGGTGTCAGCGCGATCAAATAACGAATTTCCTTCTCCACGGCAGTTTAGCTTCGACTTTCTAAAATGGCGGCGCGGGCAATGGAGGTTTGGTTTCCATGCGGGCGAAGATTACCGGAACGGGTGTCCGCGTCGAGTCAGGAAGTTTTTATTTTTGGCGAAACGATTGGGAGCAGGGGAGCAACTTGTTTTCTTTCGACCCAGGGCAAAGCCTTGGGCTTGGGATGAGAAGTTGACGGGCACGGCATTTCATGGGATAGGAATCGCGTTCACGGAAATTTTCGGGTAGGTAAGTTAGTAGTGACAGATCGTAATATGAAACAAGCCGCCGCGCCGTTCCTCTTTTTTGCTCTTTGGTTTTCGTCCTCGTCCTCCCCGCTCCTTGGTGCCGTCGCGCAGTACGATTTTAGCGGCAATCTTAATTCATCGGTGGGGGGCGTGGCTCTGACGACCGGATTTGCGGCGCCGGCCCAAAGCGCGGGAGTCATTCTAACGGCCGCCACCATCGGCGGGCAGACCGCCCAAGTGGCGTCCTTCACGCGCGGTACCTATTTCACCATGACGCCCGGACTCGGCGCGAATGGCGGCGGCAGCTTGTTGAATCAATACACGCTCATCTTTGACGTGATGTTCCCGAGCCGGCCGAACAACTGGGCGGTGCTTTACCAAAACTCGCCCGCCAACAACGACGACGGCGAATGGTTTGTGAATGGCAGCCAGGGCCTCGGTATTTCGGGTAACTATGGCGGCCTCGTCGCCGATGGTACCTGGAATCGCCTGGCGGTCGTCGTGGACAACGTGGCCGGGACGTTCACCAGTTTCATCAACGGCACGCAAGTCCAACAGAACACAGGGCTGGCGCTCGACGGCCGTTGGGCCATCGGGTCAACCGTGCTGTTGTTTGCCGATGAAGATCAGGAAAATGCCGGCGGTTTGGTGAACAGTGTGCAACTTCGCCCGGAAGCCATGCTGGCCGCCGATATTGCGGCGCTCGGCGGACCAACGGCGGCCGGTATCCCGATGCCGGCCGCGCCCAATTCACTGCAAGTTGTCAGTCCGAACGGCGGTGAAAATTATCAAGCGGGCAGCTCGCCAACGATCGCGTGGACGGTGGGTAATCCGAGCGGCTTGGTGCAAATTGATCTTTACCGTGGCAGCGTGTTTTTTCGGAGCCTCGCGCAAATTGGGTTGGGCCAGAGCAATTATGTATGGGCCATTAACCCTTCGCTGGGGGACACCAACAATTACCGCATTAAACTCACTTCCGTCAGCTACCCGGCGGTGACGGATTCTAGCGATGGCAATTTTTCTGTTTTCGGCTCGAGCGCCGGGCCCAATCCGCTCTTCGGTCAGGCGCTGCAAACCAATGGCGGTTTTGAATCGTTGTTCGCCAACTGGCAAACGATTACCGGCAGTCCACTCGTGCTCAACAGCGCCGGAGGCAAGGGTTCGCCGCACGGCGGCGTCAACTTTTTCCACGGTGGCATCAACACGCCCGCCAGCAATGCCATTGTGCGGCAGGACATTGATTTGATTGTCGCCGGCTTCACGACCAACGATCTCGACAGTGGCGCCGTGCTGGATGCCGAGGCGTGGTTGCGAAATTTCTATGGGGCGGGCACGTTCGATGACCAGGTTTTTTATCGCGTCGGCTATCTCAACGCGGCGAACCAAGAATTGTCCGCCGTCCGCTGTATCATCGCTGCCGACAGCGTGTGGTTGCAACGCAACCTCTCGGGGTTGCTGCCGGCGGGCACACGGAAACTACGGCTCGAAATCGTCGGCAAGCATCGCCGTGACGCGGACAACGACAGCATGGCGGATGACTTGATCGTGCGTTTGCAGAAACCGTTTCCACTTACCACACCCAACATCACCAAGCTGCCGATGCTGCAGGACGTGCGCACCAATGCCATGACGTTGATCTGGGAAACCGATGGCAACCTCGTGCGCCACTATGTGGATTGGGGCCGGAGCAATATCACCGAGAATACCCTGAGCCAGATTGAGACGCTGCAAATTGACACCACCCACTTCGTGCATCGCGCGACCATTCCAGGATTGGCGACGGAGACGAGTTACGTTTATCGCGTCCGCAGCGGCACGAATGTTACATCGGCTTACGCCTTCCAGACCGCGCCCAAGCGCTCCAGTCCCTTCGTTACCGCGTGGTGGGGGGACAATCACGCGGGGACGGTGACGCTGGCGACACATGTGACCAATCTCCTGGCGCACGCGCCGAACATGATCTGCGTGGCCGGCGACATGGTGAACAGCGGCAACGCCATTGCGGAGTGGCATAACTACTGGTTTAAACCGCTGGAGACGCTCAACGCGGCCCAGACCACGCCGGTTATTTACGCGCGCGGCAATCACGACGGCGAACACGCGCTCGCTTACGCCTACAGCACGCTGCCCGGCAACGAATCATGGTTCGCCTTTGACTATGGCAACAGCCGTTTCATCTTCCTCGACAGCGAAGTTGACACCAGCGGTTCCCCGGAACAATTCAACTGGCTGCAATCGGAACTCAGTCGCCCGGAGACCCAGCAGGCCGCCTTTCGTATCATTTGCTTTCATAAACCACCGTTCTCGAATGTCTGGAACGGCGGCGGTTACATCGGCGAACCCTTCGTACGAACCGACTGGGTGCCGCTCTTCACGCAGAAGAACGTGGACATCGTTATCAGTGGTCATCAGCACTCGTATCAACGCGGTGCGACCAATGGCGTGGTGTATGTCGTCAGCGGCGGCGGCGGCGGCACCCTGGACACTGAGATTGTGGCCGACTGGCCTTTCGTGCAGGTGGAATGGAGCAAATATCACTTCGACCTCATGGAAGTGAATGGCCCGATCCTTTCTTGGGAAACCTACGATGACCACAACCAGGTCCTCGACATGTTCACGCTGCAAAGCCGCGTGCCGATGTTGAACTGGCAAACCATCGCGCCGGTCAGCGGCCTGTTGAAGCTGGGGGTAACTGGAAAACCGGGGACCAGTTACGTGCTGGAAAGCTCGACCAACTTGGTGAACTGGACCTCCGTGGTCACCAACACCATTCCGCTCACGGGCCCACCGACGTTCACCAACTCGATCACGGTCACCTCCCCGGGTCGTTCCTTCCGGTCGCGGGCGACGCCGTAGATGTTCTGCTGGCACTCAACGAGCCACTAAGCCAACCAGAATTTCAAACTTTATACACATCGCTCCACCATGCAGCTGCTGAGTCGAATCCCGCGCGGATTGAAAGGCTTACCCCCCCGACTCGTTTTCCTGTTCGCGAGTTTGGTTGCTGTCCACGCGACCGAATTTCATGTCGCCTTAAATGGCAAGGACTCCAATCGCGGAAACCGCTCGGCGCCATTTGCATCTTTGGAGCGGGCGCGGGCAGCGGTGCGTTCGCTCAAACAAAGCAGCGGGCTGCCACCAGACGGCGTGACGGTTTGGATTCACGGCGGTGAATATGCGCTGGCCTCCACGTTTGAACTTGGTACTGAGGACAGCGGTGAAACAAATCACCCGCTGGTTTATCGGGCAGTTGAGGGGGAGGAAGTGCGACTCGCAGGCGGACGCACCTTGCCCGCGAAGGCATGTCAGACAATCAGCGCGCCGGAGATTTTCCAAAGACTCGATGCGGCGGCGTGCCCGCATGTCCGGCACGCGGATTTGCGGTCACTGGGAATCACCAACTACGGAACGTTCCCGGATCAATTCGGCGGCGCGGCTATATTGCCCGAGCTATTTTTAATGATCAGCGCATGACGCTGGCCCGCTGGCCGAATAACGGTTGGGCGGAGTTCAGCAAAATGATCGAAAGCGGCCCCGCGCCGTGGCGCAATCACGTTTCGGAGAAACTGGGCGCGTTCGCGTACGACAGCGACCGTCCGACCCGCTGGCTGCGTGCGCCTGCCGTCTGGTTGCAGGGTTACTGGTGCTTCGACTACTGGAGCAGCGAAGCCATCCGGATTCAGAACATAGACACCAACGAGCACCGCATCACGCTGGCGAAGCAACATCATTACGGACTGGGAAGTGGAAACTCCGGCGCCCGCCGGTTCTTTGCGGTGAACCTGCTCGAGGAATTGGATCAACCCGGGGAATACTTCATTGACCGCGATTCCGGTGAGTTGTTTTTCTGGCCGCCATCATCATTGCGCGGCGCACGGGTGGTGTTGTCCACGCTGACTCAGCCCGTCGTTGCGCTGCGTAACGCATCATATGTCACCCTGCGCGGCCTCACCGTCGAGGCGTGCGGGGGAAACGGAATTGAAATCAAAGGCGGACAAAATGACAGCATCGTCGCCTGCCGTGTGCGTAACACGGGCATGGACGGCGTTGTGGTGGACGGCGGCACGCACCATCGCGTGGTGGCCTGCGACATTTTCGATACCGGCACCGCCGGGCTCAAGATCGGTGGCGGCGATCGCAAGACGCTTACGCCGAGCGGGCACGAAGCGGTGAACAATCACATCCACAACGTTTCACGCCGCCAGCGCACCCACGCTTACCATGTTCACCTCGACGGCGTTGGCGTCCGGCTCGCCCATAATCTGCTCAACGACGGACCGCACCAAGCTATTGGACTGACGGGCAACGACCACTTGATCGAGTTCAACGAAATTCATCACACGGGCATGGAAACCGACGACTGCGGCTCGTTTTACATGGGACGCAATCCGTCCGAGCGTGGATCGGTGTTGCGTTACAACTTCTGGCATCACATCGGCAGTACGCGCAGCCATGGGAGCTGCGCGTTTTATTTTGACGACGGCGCGGGTGGACGACAGCGGTTGGCAATATTTTCTATCAGGCCGCCGGTGGAAGTTTTGGCGCCGTCTTCTCGCACGGCGACCATGACAATACCGTGCGCAACTCTATCTTTATCGAATGCCCCCTCGCTCTCGGCAGCTCCCCGTGGAATGACAAACTGTGGAAAGAATACCTGACCGGCGAGTTGTGGCAGGAGAAGTTGCTCAAAGACGTGGACATCACGAAGCCGCCGTATATCGAACGCTATCCTCAACTGAAAGGGTTCATGGAATTTGCCGGCGAACCGCGCCGGAATCACGCGAGCGCCAACTTAATCGTGAAATGCCGCGCCGTGCAAACGGGGAACTGGAACGTGACCGACAGTTTCGTGACTGACACCGACCCGGGCTTTGTCAATGCGGCGAAGCTGGACTTCCGACTTCGTGATGACTCATTAGTCTTTGCGAAGATTCCTAGTTTTATAGAGATTCCGTTTGAGCAGATTGGACTTCAACCAAATTAATTCCGCAGGGACGTGGGGCATAATTCTTTGAATCAGGCTATCTGCTTTTTGCAGTGGAACGTTCAACGATCCACTTGATATCGCGGCTGTTGGGGGCCGGAAAACCATTATGTTGTCCTTGGATCACCTTTACACGCGTGCTGGCTTCAAGCCATTTCTTGATTTCGGCATGACCATCGGCAAAACCAAAACCGCATGCCCCATTGTGATAACTGGCCGGCAGATCGGTCCAGTTATTGAGATCAGTGGGACTCATAATCGTCCAACCGTCGTTGATGCTGTCGGGATGTTCATCTACGAAAACCCAAAGGTTGGCGGGCGCAGGCTTGATGATATCAGTCATTTTATCATACGCCCAATAACCACTGTACCAGTGAGAATCGCCCGCTTTGTGCTCGCCCTTGTACGCGGTGCCTTCAATAAATCCATTCATTCCCACGCTACGGACCCGGGGCAACAGGACGGCATCCTGTTTGCACAAGTAAATGTCGGCGGGACATTTGTAGATGCCAACGCTCTTGGTATAAGGGCCAATTTTTGCTTGAAGCAAATAGTTCACGTTAGTATTAGCCCTATTGTTGGCTGTGAAATCCAACCAACCCGGCACCCAACTCAAATTAAAATCGGTAGTGCCACCGTCATGATTTGCCACGAGTTTGTTCTGATTGTCGTCCGAGTACATCATCCATGCCAACGTCAGTTGTTTTTGGTTCGACAGGCACGAAATCCCTTGGGCTTTGGTCTTAGCCTTGCTCAACGCTGGCAGCAGCATCGCCGCAAGAATCGCGATGATCGCGATGACTACCAACAGCTCGATTAAAGTAAATCCACCCAAGGGCGAAAGCCGCTTACTTTTGGGATGAAGTTGCGTGACGTTTGTTTTTAGCATATTTATGGCTTTTTGTTGTCGGCTTAATGTGAAAACCGTACCACTAAAAAAATACACTGGCAAGAAAACTTTTAGTTATCGTGGTATTTGTTCACAACACTCTGACTTTCAAATGCTAAAACGTCATTCGGATTTGCAACTTGGGCGCTAAAATGGAAGTAGTAAGAAGCCGAAAGCGTTTTGAGGCGGCGTAGACAACAGAGAAATAACGCCCTCTGTCAGCGATGAGCGAATCGTCGTTACTCGCCTTATTTCTAGATTGGAGGGAACCTCCGGTAACTACTTTTCGGGGTTGGGTTGATGGTTGGGGTTCGAGGTTTGGGGTGATGGGATTCATGGTGACTCCTTTTGTTTGTGTTTTATCCGACGTTTAATTCTGGTTTTTTGCTTGGTTGTCTTTCGATTCTTGGTTTGAGCGGCGGGTTTCAGACCGCGCGCAGCGGTAATAACTTCAACCGCACGATTTGTTCGTAACGCGCCAGGTTGTAAATCAGGTTGATCAGGCCAATCGCCGCCGCGTTGCGCCGCCGC
>JANYBF010000593.1 GCA_025360895.1 Verrucomicrobiota bacterium | reverse complement strand
GTGCGCAGCACCAGTCGCAGCACTCACGAACCGTCCACGCGCTGCGGCTAGGTCTTCGACCATAGCCGCGCTCCGCAGAAAACATTCGTGTCTGTTCGTGTTCATTCGTGGTTACTTCAAAAGTTCAACGGGCGTGTCGGGTTGCAGGTTGCACGCGTTGCCTTCATCCGTATCAATGTGGACTTCCAGTTTGAAACTCGGGTCCACGCGGCAAAGCATCTTGTCGAGCACGGTGCCGCAATCGCCCCCGATCTTCAGCTTCATCATGTCGCCGTGTTTTACGCTGTAAAAATCGGCATCGGTCGGACTCAAGTGGGCATGACGCAACGCGCGGATCACGCCGTCTGGCATTTCAAAAAAACCTCCCGGCCCCATTAACATCCCGCCCGGCGTGCCCTTGATGTTGCCGGAAGCGCGTAACGGAATTTCAAACCCCAGCGCGATGGCATCAGTATAAGCCAACTCAACCTGGTTTAGACTTCGGCATGGACCTAAAATCCGGAGATTAGAAATGACCCGGCTGCGCGGGCCGATGAGCGTCACGGTTTCCTTCGCTGCGAACTGCCCATCTTGATAAAGCCATTTGTGAACCTGCAGTTGATGCCCTTTTCCAAAAAGCGCCTCGACCGCCTCGGGGGTGAGGTGGCAATGGCGCGCACTGATATTGACGACGAGTGGATTGGGCGCGCTGGCGGTGCGGGGCAGGGGCTTGCCGAGCCGTGAATACACCGCCTGTCGAACCATGTGTTCGACGACAGCTCTATGAGGTGCGGATGCAGCAACGGCCATAACGTGAACAGTTTTGACCGATTTGCCCGCACCGTCAACATTTATCTTGCAAAATGTTTCAATATCTACCAAGTTGTTGCTCGAATGACGGCAGAAGAGCGAAAACATCGGTTGGAAGCTTATCTCCAACAGGTTGAGTTTGCGTCGCTTGAGGACTTGGCTAAGCACGTAGGCTCGTCCGTTTCCACCGTCCGTCGCGATCTCACGGTGCTGGAAGCTGCCGGGAATTTAAAGCGCACGCATGGTGGCGCCCGCATCGTCACGCCGAAGTCCGACGAGTTCACCTTCTCGGCCCGCGACACCCATCAACTCGATTCCAAGGAAGCAATTGGCCGCGCCTGTGCCGAACTCATTCGCCCGAATCAAAGTGTGATTATTGACGCGGGCACGACGACTTTTCACGTAGCGAAACATCTCGAAGATAAATCACCGCAAATCGTGACCAATTCTCTGCCGGTCGCGAATCTTTACTCAGCGGCCGGTCGCGTGGAACTCGTCCTGAGCGGCGGCGTGATTTATCCGCGACTCGGCGTGCTGGTCGGCCCGCTCGCGGTAGAGGTGTTCACAAAAATTCATGCGGACATTGCGGTGATGAGCGCTGGCGGCATCACGCTCGAAGGATTGACCAATTCACATGGACTGCTGATTGACATCCAGCTTGCGATGATGCGCGCCGCAGCGAAGGTGATCTTTTGCCTCGACCACACAAAATTTGGCCGGCGCTCGGTCTCGCCGCTTTGCGACCTCTCAAAAATCCACACCATCGTCACCGACAATCAAGCACCGATGGAATTGATCGGGCAACTGCGGGTGAAGGGAATCGAAGTCATTGTTGCTGGATAAGGGCAGAACCATTTTGGAAAGGCCAACGTGGCGGGCGGAGTGGGTTTCAGTTCTGAAGGGATGGGAACGTTCACCGAAGGCGCTGCGCAAGCGGGTGGCAAACAATGAATCGGTGCTTTTCACAGTCAGCTTACTGCCCTCCGTACGAGCGTTTGGTTTTTCTGGTGTTCGCATAAATTTTTTCCGGGAAGAGTTTTTTCTAGGAAATGCGGACGGTTTCCGGCAGGCTATTCCGCCTTTGGCACTATGGATTTGAAATTACCAAAACTCGGTGAGGGCTCGGATTCGGGCGTCGTGGTCAACGTCTTCGTGAAAGAAGGCGATACGATCGTCAAGGATCAAACCATTATCGAACTCGAAAACGAAAAAGCCGTGGCCACCATTCCCGCGACCGCAGCGGGGGTCGTGACCAAGGTTTTTGTGAAGGCCGGCGATAAAATCACCATTGGCCAGCGCATTCTTTCGCTGGGCGAAAGTGGGGGGGCGTCGTTGCCGGTGGCGTCGAAAATTTCGGTGAAGCGCGCCAATCCAGAAGTGGAAGAGCCGGCCGAGGTTGCCGAAGCCGCCAATGATGAAGAGACTCCGCCGCGCGTGGCGGCGCCGGTGGCTTCACCTTCATTGCGCCGGGTCGCGCGCGAATTGGGAATTGATCTGGGCCGGATCCGCGGCAGCGGTTCGGGCGGGCGCGTCGAAATGAGCGACGTGCGCGCTTACATTCAACGGCTGGAAAAATCGGCGGCCAAAGGCAAATCCGCCGGGGTGGTTGCGGCTGCGCCCGCGAAGCCCGCTACCGAGCAGATTGATTTTTCCAAGTGGGGACCGGTCACGAAAAAATCCATAACGCCCCTACGCCAAGTCATTGCCCGGCGCATGTGGGAAAACTGGAATGCCATCCCGCACGTTACGCAGTTCGACGAGGCCGACTTTACGCGCTTGAACGAATTGCGAAAGAAGTTCGCCGCCGAGTACGAAACCAAAGGCACGAAGCTAACGCTGACGCCACTGGTCTTGAAAGCGGTGGCCGCGACTCTGAAAAAGCATCCCAGCTTCAATTCCAGCCTGGATGAAGTCGCGAACGAGATCATCCTCAAGGACTACATTCACCTCGGTATCGCAGTGGACACGGACGCGGGTTTAATCGTTCCAGTGATCCGCGACGTGGATAAGAAAAGCGTGCTCGAACTCGCGAAGGAACTGGAGCAACTCGCCCAGAAAGCGCGCGACCGGAAAGTCACGGGCGACGAACTCAAAGGCGGCACCTTCACGATTTCCAATCAAGGAGCCATTGGTGGCGCGCATTTTACGCCGATCGTCAACAAGCCAGAAGTCGCGATCCTCGGCCTCGGCCGGGGTGCCATGAAACCGGTGGTGCGCGACGGTAAAGTCGAAGTTCGCATGCTGACACCGCTGGGTTTATCGTATGATCATCGCGTAATTGATGGCGGTGCGGCGGCGCGGTTTATCGTGGATTTGGTGGCGGCGCTGCAGGATTTCAAGGAAGAGTCGGTCAAACTTTAGTCCTCCTCGTCCTCGTTCTCCTCCTCGTTCTCGAATTTATGAATGAACAATCTGAACGCAGCAGTCAGTCTCCGAGCCAGATAAAGCGGGTGCTATCATCCCCGCCCCTGTTCGACCACGAGAAGCTGGACGTTTATCAACTGGAACTTCAGTTCATCGCCTGGGTCACGGACTTGCTAGCGGAGGTGTCAAAATCGGCAAAGGGAAAGACAGCCGAAGTTTGCGACCAGCTTGACCGCGCCAGCCTTTCGGCATTGCTCAATACGGCCGAGGGCAACGGCAAGCGCCAGCGGCAAGTACGGGCAAAATTCTTTGATGACGCGCGTGGGTCGGGTACCGAGTGCGCGGCTTGCTTGGACGCCCTGGTTGCGAAACGAGCGGCCAACGAAGAACGAATTCTCGACGGAAAGAAAGTTCTGGTCAGGATTGTTTCGATTCTTTGTGTGCTGGTTGATCGGTTTGATACCCTCGGACAAATGAAGGAAGCGCCGGTGGAGTATTCAACGGGCGTTCCACGGGAGCCGCAACGGGTGAGTTACAAGACCAAACTATCGAGGACGAGAACGAGGACGAGGAGGAAGATTTAATATGGACCCAATCAAAACTGACATGGTAGTTATCGGCGCCGGTCCCGGCGGATACGCGGCGGCCTTTTACGCGGCGGACCTGGGCAAGAAAGTCCTGTTGATCGAGCGGGACAAACGGCTCGGCGGCGTTTGCCTGAATCGCGGTTGCATTCCCTCCAAGGCCCTGCTTTATGCCACGCACCAAATTACTTCGGCCCGGGAATCTGAACATCGCGGCATTACCTTTGCCGCGCCAACGGTGGATCTGGCGAAACTGCGGGTGTGGAAGGAATCCATTCTCACCAAGCTCGGTGGCGGAGTGGCGCAACTGGCCAAGATGCGCAACGTGCAGGTGATTCAAGGCAAGGCCTATTTTGAAGGCTCGCAGACACTGCGCGTTGAGAGCGAGCAGGGACAGCAGTTCGTAAATTTCGACACCGCCATTGTCGCGGTTGGTTCGTTGCCAGCGTTGCCGAAGGCGTTCGATCTCGGGAATCCGCGCATCATGACTTCCACCGAGGCGTTGGAGATTGAGGACATTCCGGAGAATCTGCTCGTTGTCGGTGGCGGTTACATCGGCATGGAGATGGGGACGGTGTATGCCGCGCTGGGCAGCAAGGTCACAGTGGTCGAAGCATTGGATAATATTCTGGCCGGCGCGGATCCCGATCTGGCGCGGCCGGTGGTCGCGGCGGCGAAAAAGGCCTTCAAGGAAATCCGGCTCAAAGCGCGCGTGAACAAGATGTCCACCGTAGGCAAGCAGATCAAGGTTGAGATGGAATTCGATGGCAAGAAGGTTGAGGAACTTTACGATCGCGTGCTGGTTTCCGTGGGCCGGGCTGCCAACAGTGCCGACCTTGGCCTGGAAAACACCAAGGTTCAGCTTGATGAAAAAGGGTTCATCAAAGTGAACCTCAAGCAACAGACAGACGATCCACACATCTACGCCATCGGCGACATTGCGGGCGGGATTTTGCTGGCACACAAGGCGCACAAGGAAGGCCGCATCGCGGTTGAAGTCATTAACGGCGAGAATAGCATCAATCAGGACATCGTCATGCCCGCGGTCGTGTTCACCGACCCGGAACTGGCTTGGTGCGGCTTGACCGAGGCTGAAGCGAAAGAGCGCGGCATCAAATATGAGGTGTCTAAATTTCCATGGGCTGCGTCCGGGCGCGCAATGTCATTTGATCGTACGGACGGCGTGACGAAGATGATCATTGATCCTGAAACTGAACGGGTGCTGGGCGTGGGCATTTGTGGGGCGGGGGCGGGCGAATTAATTGCCGAAGCCGTGTTGGCGCTGGAGATGGGCGCGACGGCCGAAGACATTGCGCTGACCGTGCATCCGCATCCAACGTTGTCCGAGACGCTGATGGAGTGCGCCGAGGCGTTCTACGGTCACGCGACCCATACCATTTCAAAGAAGCGGGCGTGAGCCGGGCGTTCATCCTCATCCTTGATTTTATCGGGGGAGGTTGGGCGCGAGGAGGAGGACAGAGTCATCCGTCAATCTTCGTGATTGATACGCGCAATTTACTCGTTAGTATCTTCGTGGGCTTGATTCCGATTTCGGTCGGGGCGTAGCGTAGCCCGGCTAGCGCGCTTGCTTGGGGTGCAAGAGGTCGAGAGTTCAAATCTCTCCGCCCCGACCATTTTTTAAACTTCCTCGCGGTGGCCCGACTGCGAAGCCTTTCCCAATGGCTGTAAATGATTCCGGACCGTTTACAAGCTTGCGTTTTGAGAGTCGGTTTCTGATGCTTGCGGGCATTAAATATGGCGAAACGAGCTTTAATCACTGGCATCACGGGGCAGGACGGGTCGTATCTGGCGGAGTTGCTTCTGGCCAAGGGCTACGAAGTGCATGGCATCATCCGGCGGGCAAGTACGTTCAACACGGGACGGCTCGATCCCATTTACGAAGACCCGCATGCCAGTCGGAAGCGGTTGATTCTTCATTACGGCGATCTGAGCGATGCCAGTGCGTTGTCGCGGTTGGTGCTGAAGATTCAACCCGACGAAGTCTATAATCTGGCGGCGCAGAGTCATGTGCGGGTGAGCTTTGACAGCCCGGAATACACGACGGATATCACGGCGACGGGCGCGATCCGTTTGCTCGAAGCGATCCGCGAGACCGGGATCAAGCCGCGGTACTATCAAGCTTCCTCGTCCGAGATGTATGGCAAAGTGATGGAAGTGCCGCAGAAGGAGACCACGCCGTTTTATCCCCGCAGTCCGTACGGTTGCGCGAAGGTTTATGCGTATTGGATCACGGTGAATTACCGCGAGTCGTACGGGTTGCACGCGAGCAACGGCATCTTGTTTAACCACGAATCGCCCCGGCGCGGTGAAACGTTTGTGACGCGAAAAATCACCCGGGCGGTGGCGCACATCCAGGCCGGACTGCAGGACAAACTTTACCTCGGACCTGGAGGCAAAGCGCGATTGGGGTTACGCGAAGGAATATGTCGAGGCCATGTGGCTGATGTTACAGCAGGATCAGCCGGATGATTACGTAATCGCAACCAATGAGACGCACTCGGTGCGCGAATTTCTGGAAG
>JANYBF010000579.1 GCA_025360895.1 Verrucomicrobiota bacterium | reverse complement strand
CCGGCGGCGCGGGCACGGTGTTGAACAATCTTATCGCGCTCGGCGTAGGCACAATTTACCCGTGATGGCTTCGAAACGATCGGCATTCATGGCCGTCAGGATTGAAGAATGCGATCGAGCAACGGCGCGGCGTCGCGATAGTCGGGAATGACAATGTCCGCGCCGACGCCGAGCAATCGTTGGCGCTTCCATTCATCGAAGCGGCCAGAGCCGTTGTTCGCTTCATCGCTGGCCACCGCCACCGCCAGGCCCCCGACCTCTTTGGTGTTCTGGATTTCGACGTAACCGTCGCCGAACGAAAGCAGTTGCGCGCCGGGAATCTGGTTCTCGCGCAGGATGCGTTCGATGACCATTTTCTTGGAGAAATTCTTGTAGTCATCCTGCGCGCCGTAAATGTGCCGGCCAAAATAACCGGTCAGGCCCAGCAACTCCGCCTCCGCTTTCACGAACTGTTCATCCGTGCCGCTGGCCAGATAAACTGTCAAGCCGCGCTGCTTCAACAGTTCCAAAAGCGCGCGCGTGCCGAAGACGGTCAGATCGTCCGGGCGCAATTTTCCGCTCCGCAATCCGTCGGTGCGATGACGGATGCGTTCGTCGAGCCGGCGGAGGTATTCGTGTTTGTACCACAGCGGCTCGCACGGGATGCCGCCACGTTCCGTAATGCGCTCGGCCAGTTGCATCATCTGGTAAATCGTCTGCTTGCCGTTCAAGCGCATGATGTCATCCAGACAGATCTGGCGGCGGACAGCCTCGGTTTCACCCGGCAGTGCGGGCAGCATCTCGACAAACATCGGCAACATGATGTCCGGCCAGCCTTCGCGAATGATTGAAAGGGTGCCGTCGAAATCGAAAAGAACGTGGCTGATTTGCGGCCGCGGGGCGAAGGCGGGCGTGAATTCCACCAGCCCGGTGAAAGCGTTGGAAGCAGTCATATTATTTAACCAATTCCGGCTTTTCCATGAAAGCGTAGCAGGCCATGTGACAGATGCCCATGTGCGCGTCTTCCACCCGGCCGTAGTGCGTGTCGTTGATCACAATCACCTGTTCGGCGATTTCCGCCAGCCGCCCGCGCTTGGCGCCGACCAGCGCCACAGTCCGCAGGCCGTTTTGCTTCGCCCACTCGAAAGCCTTCACCAAATTTGGCGAATTGCCGCTCACGCTCATGGTAAGAACCAGATCGCCCGGCTTCGCGTAATTGCGCAACTGGCGGACGAAAATCTCGTCGTAGGCGTAGTCGTTGCCCAGCGCCGTCATCCAACTGACGTTGTCGTTGAGCGACATTACGCGAAAGCATTTCCCGACCTTGTCGGAGGATCCTTTGCCGAGATCGGTGGCAAAATGCGAGGCGTTGGAGGCGCTGCCACCGTTGCCGAAGACAAAAATTTGCCGGTCTTCTTTCCAGGCAACGCGCAATTTCTCAACGAGTTGTGCCACGCCTTCCGCCGGGATGGAATCGAGCGCGGTTTTTTGCGCCCGAACATAATCAGAAATCCATTGATTCATAGGGGCGGCATGATAGCGACGAGGCGGCGAGTGTCATGGAAATTTTCTCCAACCGCGCTCACAAGTTCGTAAAAAGCAGTCGAACCAACGCAAAGGCGCAAAAGTGCAGAGACGCAGAAATTCCAACCGGCGCGACCATTCACGCGCTTGGTAAATCACAGAACCCGGTCTCGTTCCTTGTGGCGCCTTCCACTTTGCGTCTTTGCAGTGTTTCTCCCAACATCGTCGCGTCCTGCGAAGATTTTTAACGCAAAGGCCGCCGAGGTTGGTACAGTGGAACGCGGAAGCAGGTTTCCTTTGCGGCCTTGGCGAGAACCTTCGCGGCCTCTGCGTTTAATTGGGTCAACAAACGGTTTGGTTGCGGTTTGGCCGCGCTATGTTTTTGCGTCTTGGCGTTAAAAGTCGTTCAAGGATCAGCGGTTCGCGGAGGCCAAGAGCAAAGCGCCTACCGGCACGGCATCTTCGCCCAACGCGACAAGCCGGATTTCCGGGCCGGGCCGAAACGCCGCCATCGTGAAACCCGTCAGTGCCGCCGCGACGGCGGCCCGTAGCGGTTCGCCCACACCCGACAATCCGCCGCCGAGAGTGATGACTTGCGGATGAAATAAATGCACAACGTGCGAAAGTCCGAACGCCAGATCTTCCGCGATCTCGCGCAAAATTCGTCCCGCCGCCGCATCCCCCTGCCCTAGCGCGGCAGCCAGATGGCGGGCTTCGCCGCGAGATTCGTTGCCAGCCAAACGCGCCAGCACACCCGCCGGCTCGTTGCGGTTCAACTCCCGGATGCGAGCATCCACCGCCCAGCCGGCACAGCGCGATTCGATCGTCGTTCCGCTGCGATCCAGTCGCAAGTGGCCAATTTCCGCTTCGCCCGGAATCGCGCCGTGATAAATCCTGCCCTCGGTCACCAACCCACCGCCCACGCCGCTGCCCAGCGTGACATAGCCGACGGGATTCAAACCCGCCCCGGCCCCGCGCAACGCCTCCCCCAAAGCGGCCACATTCGCGTCGTTATCCACGAAGACCTCCGTCCCCGTCTGCGATCGCAACCAATCGGCCAAGGCAAACTCCGACCAACCTGCAAGTTGATGGGAGCGATTGATCTTTCCCGTTCGCCAGTTCACCGGCCCGCCGAAGCCGACACCGACGGCTTCGATTTTTCGGCCAGCAACCAACTCGGGAATCGTCCGCTCGATTTGGCGCTGGATCCCTTCGGCGCCGTGGGCAGCCTCCACCACGAGCCGGCGCCGCGCATGGATGTTCCCGTCCGCGTCGCCAAGGACGAGTTGCAGCTTGGTGCCGCCGATTTCAATGCCGAGCAAGGACTTCAAATCTGACATGTGGGCGGCAATTTTTATTGTTCCGCTGCGTTTGACAATCTCATTCGGGAAACCAGGGCTTTCCGGTTTCGCAAAATTTGGAGCGCCGTTGACTCAGCCGCCCGCCTTCGCTAACGTCGCGGCCAGTTAAACAACCGCCGGAAACATTTTACCCGATTATTATTTATGCCACCCAAAGCCGCCGACAAAGCTATCGTTGAAACGAAATCCACCGACGCGGCCAAGCACGCCGCCACCCGCGAACGCGAACTCGAAGCCGCCATTTCCTCCATCACCAAAGCCTACGGAGATGGGGCCATCATGCGCCTCGGCGACGCCCGCGCGCAGACCAAGATTCAAGTCATCCCCACTGGCGCGCTGGCCGTGGACCTCGCCCTCGGCGTCGGCGGCGTCCCGCGCGGTCGCGTGATCGAAATCTACGGCCCGGAATCGTCCGGCAAAACGACCCTGATGCTCCACGTCATCGCCAACGCGCAGAAAGAGGGCGGATTGGCGGCGTTCATTGACGCCGAACACGCGCTCGATCCGGGCTACGCGAAAAAACTCGGCGTCAATCTCGACGACTTGCTGGTGTCCCAGCCGGATAGTGGCGAAGAAGCATTGACCATTTGCGAAACCCTCGCGCGCTCGAATGCGCTGGACGTAATCGTGATTGATTCCGTCGCCGCGCTGGTGCCGAAGGCGGAACTTGAAGGCGAGATGGGCATGGCCACGATGGGCATGCAGGCACGATTGATGAGCCAAGCGTTGCGCAAGCTGACCGCCATCCTGGCCAAATCCAAGACCACCTGCATCTTCACCAATCAGTTGCGCGAGAAAGTCGGAGTCATGTTCGGCAGTCCGGAAACGACGCCCGGCGGCAAGGCACTGAAGTTTTACGCCAGCGTGCGCATGGACATCCGGCGCAAGGAAACGCTCAAGGACGCCGCTGGCAACGCCACCGGCAACCACGTCAAGGTGAAGATCGTAAAGAACAAGGTCGCCCCGCCGTTCTGCGAGGCGGAATTCGACATCATTTACAACCACGGCATTGACAAGGAAGGCAGCATCCTCGATGTGGGCATCACATGTGGCGCCGTGGACAAGAAAGGCGCCTGGCTGCAATTCGAAGGTGATTTGATCGGCCAAGGCAAGGATGCGGCCAAGAAGGCCCTCGCCGAGAAGCCGGAACTGGCTAAGAAGATCGTGGCCGCGATCATGGCCAAGCGCAACGCCCCACCCGTGGTCGCCGCCTAAAGTTCACCCAACTCCGACGAAAATCAGGGCGTTACTTGCGGAAGTAGCGCGGCCTTGTCGGCGCGCACACGGAGAAACAATCCCCACGCACGTAACGGTTGGGGCGGTTAAGCGGTCGGTGACTGCGGGCAGTTCTCCTATCGCAAGCGTTAACTTCATGGGTTCCATCACCAACGATTCTTTACAAAACTTTGTCGCATATGCGACAAAGTTTTGCGTTGAGGATTTTCACCCTCCGGCCATTATTTCACGATGAAGCCCAAGACTGAGGAATTTCTGAACCTCCTGCTTTGGTCGGCCGACAAGCTCGCGCGCCCGACTT
>JANYBF010000549.1 GCA_025360895.1 Verrucomicrobiota bacterium | reverse complement strand
TTTTCGCTTCTGGATCCATGTGTCGGCCATCTCTACGTACCGATGCGTTCCGCTGCCACTTCCTCCAGGAGCTTCCGCCATTTCTCAATGGAAACCGGTTTGTCATAGGCTCCATCGAAGGCCCGCCGCGCGTTGCGCTTGCAACTTCAAACCATGGAACTCGCCGCCGCTCACGGTAACACCGGGAATTTCTTCGCGGCCGCGTGTGCCGCTTTTCAAAACCTGCTGGGCCTGCGTTGGAGTCTGCCACCCCAGACCATCACCCTCGCCGAGATCAACGCCCGGCTGAACGGCGAGGCGGACGGGTTGCGCACGATTTTCGGGCTCGCGGACGAAGCGGTTTACACCGGTCGCACCTTCGCGCCCGATGAACTGCGCCGTTTGCAAAAGCTCGTAAACCATGAACTGCAAAAACTGGAGACCCGATGAACTCAATCACCCGTCTGATCCTGCGCCGCGTCATTTCGGAAAACCTTACGTTGACTCCGCAAGTGCTCGAGGTCCTGAAAGAATGTGACAAGCATCATCCAGATTCCGACCCGCCGCCAAATCCCGCGAAGGAAATGTCCCCGCCGGCGGAGCCCTCCAACCGCGACACCCCCGCCGATGAGAAACACCTCACCTTTGTGAATCCACTACCGGGCCGATGGATTCGCCAAACGGAATGCGGCGTCGGCGTTGCGCTGCTGCTGGCCGCCAGCCTGGCGCAAGCGGCCCCCCAACCCCGACGCATGGGAAATGGCGAACACCGCCTTCGCCCAAGGTAAATATAGCGAGGCGGCGCGCGGCTATGAATCCGTCCTCGCGAAAAAAGGCTCTTCGGCCCCCGTGCTGTTCAATCTGGCCAATGCCCAACAGCGCGCCGGACAACCCGGTCCGGCCATTCTCAACTACGAACGCGCCGCGTTGCTCGCGCCAAACGATCCGGCCAGCGCCGGCAATCTTAATTCCGCCCGCCAAAAAGCGGGCATCGCAATGGAACAGCAATCACCGGTTCAAACCGTCGCACGGATGTTGACCCTGAACAGTTGGTTTGTTCTGGCGGCAGCAGCTTTATTCCTAATCGCGATCGCCCTGCCACTCAAAAGCCTGCGACCGCCAGCGCGCGGTCCATTGAATTTTGGCAGCGTGCTCGCGGCGTTGGCGTTGGTCGGTGCCGTCGGTGCCCTTGGGTTGCGCGCCACCGATTTGCACCGCGCGGTGGTGCTGTCGCCCGAAACGGTCGCCGGTGTTTCGCCCGTGTCGGTGGCCCAACCGGTTTTTAAACTGCGTGCCAGCGAAGTCGTAACGCTGCAAAAAACCCACGGAAACTTCGCCCTCATCCGCAACCAGGCGGGTCACGAAGGCTGGGTGATGCTTGACGAAATCGCTCGCATCATTCCAGCCTCCACAACCCCTCCCAGAAGTTGAGAGCCGTACGGCCGGGCAGCGGGCAGCAGAACACTTGCTCATCGTCTTCTTTCAATTACGGCGGCCGCAACCTTGACTCCGCCATTGGCCGCCAGCAACATCGCGCCACTCCAGCCAATGACTAACGAAACGCGCAGGCGAGTTTTTGCCCTTTGGGTGCTGTTCGGTATCAATACGATGAATTTCTACGACCGCCAGATTTTGGCGGTCGTTGCCGAACCAATCCGCAAGGAGTGGGAGCTGAGTGATTCGTCCCTCGGGTTGCTCGGGACCGCGTTCACCCTTTTGTACGCCTTCGTGGGTGTGCCGTTTGGCCGCCTGGCCGACACGCGGCCCCGCAAGTGGCTGCTCAGTGCGGGCTGCGCCGTTTGGAGTCTGCTGACGGCGGCGTCCGGGCTGGCGCAAAATTTCTGGATCCTGTTCGTTGCGCGGTTGGGCGTGGGCGTGGGCGAGGCGAGTTGCGCGCCGGCGGCCAATTCGCTCATTGGCGATCTCTACCCGCCCAAGCATCGGGCCCGGGCGTTGTCCATCTTCATGCTCGGCCTGCCCGTGGGGATGTTTCTCAGTTTCCTGATCAGCGGACTGGTTGCGCACGCGTACGGATGGCGGGCGGCGTTCTACGTCGCTTGTTTGCCGGGCTTAATCCTCGCGGCTCTCGCGCTTGGGATGCGGGAGCCGGGCCGCGGGGCCAGCGAAGGTCGGGTGGACACCGCCCACCGGCCCGGATCGCCCTACCTCGTGGTGCTGGGCATCCCAACGCTCCTCTGGATCATCGTTTCCGGCGCGTTGCACAACTTCAACATGTATGCCACGTCTTCCTTTATGGTGGCGTTTCTGGGCCGGTATCACGCGCTCGACTTGAAAGCGGCGGCGTTTGCAGCCTCGCTGCTCTTCGGCCTCTCCGGCGCGGTGGGCCTGCTGGCGGGCGGTTGGGCAGCGGATCGTTTTGGCGGCACGCGAACCAACGGCCGCTTGCTGTTATCCGCGGTGGCCATGGCAGTGGCAGCCCCGCTGGTCTATCTGGCATTGCGGCAACCGGGCGGGGCAGTGGTGCCGTTTGTTTTGCTGATGGGGGCCGGGTTGACCTGCGTGTATGTGTACTACTCCTCGGTTTATGCCGCGATCCAGGATGTGGTCGAGCCGGCGTTGCGCGGGACAGCCATGGCGATTTACTTCTTTGCCATGTACGTGCTCGGCGGGAGTCTGGGGCCGCTCGGGACTGGAATGTTGAGCGACTATTTTGCGCGCCGGGCGATGACCGCCGCCGGGGCAACGACGATGACGGAACCGTTCAAAGCGGTCGGACTACACGACGCCATGCTGGTGATCCCGGTATTGTGCCTGGCGCTCGCAGTGGTGTTGCATCTCGCCTCGCGCACCGTAGGCCGCGACATGGCACGGCTCCGGGCCTGGCAGGATTCGCGCGCAACAGAAACAGGCGCGCGGGCTGTTTGAGGCTGCGTGCTTTCTCTCAGGGTGCGGCCGGCGTTACCGTTGCAGTCGGCTTGGGTTGCGTCAGGGATTCGTAGATTTTCTCCGCAGCCTCAGCTCCCGCGCTGTTTGGCGGATAAACATCGAAGACCTGGCCGGCTTTGTTGACCGCCCGGTATTCCACCTTGCGGCGGCTCACATCCACGCACCAGAAATGTTGCAGGCTGGTGGATTTCACTTCATACCAATGAAGCTCCAGATCCACTTTGCGCGCCGGCATGCCCCAACAGCCATCCCCCAGATACAGGGTGCCGCCCGGGTCGTATTTGTTTTCGCGCAGCAAGTGCGTCCGCTTAAAGGCGTGATCATGATGCTCGAACGCCGTCGTCAGGTGGTGTTGGTCGAAAAGGGGCAGCCAGGCTTTCCGCCCCGCCGCCGAGCCACCGCCGTCATACCCGCGAACGCTCGGATACAAGGGCACATGATACACAGCAAACTTGTGCGGGACGTTGCGCTGCGCCGTGAATTGCGCGTCCAGCCAGGCGGCCTGTTCGCCACCGTGCGGACTGATGTGCCCGGTGTCGAGCAGGTACATCGCCACGTTCTTGCCGAAGGTGCGGGTGCAGTAGCTCCTTTCGTGGTCTTGCGCGAAGTAACGAAAAAAGAACTGGGCATTGGTCATGTACGGCGACGTGCCGCCCCGCACCTCGTGGTTGCCGATGGCCAGCACCATGGGAATGGTGTAACCGGCGGGCGTCACCATGTTGGTCTCCCAATGATCCAACCAGGCATCCCACCTCGTGTAATTCGTCAGCGCGTCGTTGGCGTACGCAATGTCCCCACCAATCACACCGAAGGCGGGCGACAACTTCGCCGACTGTTGGAGCAAATCGGCCCCATCGGAACTGATGCCCATGTCGCCCCCGACCACAAACCGCAGACTCTGCGAACCTGCGGGCACCGTGCGAAACTTGCGTTCGGCCGTGAATCCGTGTTGGAGATCGCCGGCGATGAGGTAATACGTCTTGCCCGGTGTGAGCTTGGTCAACTCGACCCAATGAATCTTTCGCCCGTCGGCCAAGCCGGGAATCTGATGGGCGCTGCCAGTCGCTGTATAGCGGTAATCGGCGTGACGCCCATTCCGAGGCTTAGTGTCGTAATAGACCGTGCTGGTTTCCGTCGGTTCGAGCGTCTGGTAATTGACGGTGATGGTGCGGCTCGTATCGCCCTGCCAAGTGAGATAAACGTGGCGCGGCGTGGCGGAGGTCGTCAGAGCGATCAACGACACAAAAACCGCCAATAGGCACGGCGCGACTGAAAACGGCAGGCAGCTTTGCATATCAAGTATGGCGGGCAAGGTGCGAGGTATGGCTGGCCAGCGCAAACGGAAAGTATTCACGAGCGACAAAGTGCGGATGCAGTCCGGCGCCAGGGTAACCGGGCTTGTGGTCTAAATCCAAAAATAGTCAAAAGCGTTTCAGCCGCAGATTGCGGAACTGCACTTTCATGGGATCGCCGGGAATGATGGCCATGGCCAGGACTCCGGTAGCCGCAGCCTTGCCGACTTCGTGATCCACCAAGTCTGAAACCACCTGCCCATTGATGCGCAGGGTGATTGCCGGGCCGATGGCTGTGATTTGATATTCATTCCAGTCGTGCAGGTCCAGGTCCTTGAGCAAATCCGCCGCCCCCGGCAAGGTCGCCACGGTGCGCTGCCCGTTCGCGGCAATAACCACCTTTTCGCCCCGGGCCGCCAGGGAATTGCGGGGGCTGTACTCATCCCAAATGCCGCCGAGATACTTTCCGGCGCCATCCATGTCCGCTTGGTAACCATGCACCAGGCCGAACTCCCGTACCTGGCTACGGAACTGCATGCCGGAATTGGCTTTCTCACCGAAAATGCGGAATTCAAACTTCAGTTCGAAATCGCGCACCTCGCCCCCCTGCCAAACGATAAACTGGATGCGCGGCGGATTGTGCGCCGTAGTGGTCGTGCCCGTGATCGCCCCGTCTGCCACCGAGAAATAACTCATGTCCGGCGCCGACCAACCCTGGAGCGTCTTCCCGTCAAAGATCAACTGCCCGTCGGAGGACAAGGATCCAACACGATGGGCACAACCAAAAGTCAGCCCTAGCAGTCCGCAGAAACCAAATTGAATAAGCCGGTGAAACATGGTGGATCGGATCGTTACATTGTTTGTTTGCGAGCAGCCACGTAGCTCAGACGAGTTCCGCCGCCGTTTTGATTTTCTCCAACTGCTCCCACCGTGCGTAAAGCTGGGGGACCTTTTCTTTCGCGGCGTCCAGGTCGGCCGTGAGTTGGTTGACCTGGCTGGCGTGTTTGCGGAAAAAATCCGGTTGGGCAAATAATCCCTCGATGCGTAACACTTCTGCTTCGACCGTGTGAATTTGCGCCTCAATTCCGTCGAGTTCGCGCTGTTCTTTGAAGGATAGCTTGCGGGGTTTTGACCCACCGGGTTTCGCCGCTGGCGCGGGCGCAGATTTGCTGGCGGAGAGGAAGGCGGCAGCTTGCCGGGCTTCCTCTTTGGCGGCGCGCTGTTTCTTCTCCAGGTAATAATCGTAGTCGCCGACGCTGTGGGCAATTTTCCCATCGCCCTCGAACGCGAGAATATTGGTGCAGACCCGATTTAAGAAATAGCGGTCGTGGCTCACCACCAGCACCATTCCCGGAAACGCAATCAGTGCTTCTTCCAGCACGCGCAACGTCGGCAGATCAAGATCGTTCGTCGGCTCGTCGAGGATGAGGAAATTGCCGCCGCATTTCAGAATCTTGGCGAGCAACAGCCGGCTGCGTTCTCCGCCGCTGAGTTTCTTGACCTGCGTGGTGATCCGGTCGTCCGCAAACAAAAACCGTTTGAGATACGAGCGCACCGAGATTTTTGAATCGCCCCAGATGACGAACTCCGTGCCATCGGCCGCTTCGTCCAGCACCGTACGCTCTTCATTCAATTGCAGGCGGCCTTGATCCACGTAGTTGAACTTGGTGAGTTGACCGATCTTCACCGTGCCTTCCGTGGGTGGGAGTTGACCAATGATGGCTTTGAGCAACGTGGTTTTGCCGAGGCCATTCCGCCCGCAAACCCCGATGCGCTGCCCGTTCTCAAACGTGTAACTGAATCCACTGAACAATTTCTTGCCACCGAGGGTCATGCCGAGATTGCTCACCTCCACCGTGCGGTTGCCGAGTTGCGGCGGCGGCGGGATGACGAGTTCCATATCCTCCTCGATCGCGGGCCCGGCCTGCGCCGCCGTCTCGTAGTAACGCTCGAAGCGATCCTTCTGCTTGCTGCGTTGCGCGCGCGGGCCTTGACGCACCCAAGCCAGTTCCTTCTTCAGAAACATCTGGCGTTTATGTTCAACGGTTGCGTCCGCTTCCTGGCGCTCCGCCTTGGCCAGCAGGTAATCGGTATAGTTGCCGTTCTGCGACCAGAACTTGCCCTCGTACAACTCGACCATGCGCTTCGCGACGCGGTCGAGGAAGTAGCGGTCGTGCGTTACAACTAGAAACGAGCCGTGAAACTCGTCGAGAAAATCCGCGACCCAGTCAATGGATTCCGGGTCGAGATGGTTCGTCGGTTCATCGAGGATCAGGAAGTCGGGCAACGAAACGATGGCGCGACACATCGCCACGCGCCGCTTCTCACCACCGGAAAGTGTTTCCACGCGCCGATCACCGGCGGGGCAATTCAGATGTGACATTGCGGTTTCGATCCGTTGATCGAGCGTCCAACCTTCAAGCGCCTGAATGCGATGTTCCATTTCCTCGTGCCGCTTCGAGTCGTGCGGCAGCGATTCAAACTCCGCGATCAAATCGAGCACCGGCTGCGCGCCGTCGCGGATGTTTTCCGCCACCGACTTGGTCTCATCGAGCATGAAATCCTGCGGCAGATAGCTCACCACGAGATCACGCTGCCGCGAAACCACCCCGGTATCGGCGGATTGCAGCCCAGCGAGAATGCGCAGAAACGTCGTCTTGCCACAGCCGTTGCGCCCGACCAACCCGATGCGGTCGCCTTCCTCGACGCCGAGCGTGGTGGCATCCAGGACGGCGCGTTCGCCGTAGCGCACGGTGATTTCAGTGGCAGTGATGATGGTGGACATTTCAATTCAGACCGCAAAAGGACACAAAGTCATTCTCACAGGAGCGCGGACAGTATCAGAGAATCGGGCCAGAACAAGCCGGGAAAGGGAGGGTGACCGGGCTGACGGCGCGGATTCGGGTAGGGTCGGCGCGTTGCGATGACCAGCGCCGCGTACGGCGGCGCAATGTCTTTACCGTTACCCCGCATCGCGCCAAAGTGTTCCGGCCCTGCACAGGCCGGGGTCGTCGCAGCGCAAAAATCTGTGAGCCGCCGCGTTATCCGTGGCTAATTCCCGGCGTGAAGCTTTTTAACTCGGGGCCGGTCATCAACACCGAGATGCTCGTGATGCTGCTGGAGAAACATGGCATTGCGCCCGCCCGCAGTCGGCCCGCGCCTCACCCTTCCCCGTCGCCACCGAAAGCCCGTACAGGCAGCGGTTGATTCCTGGCCAGCTTCCGTTCATCGTCTGGGTGAATGAAGCAATTCGACTTTCTCATTCTCGGTAGCGGCATCGCGGGGCTGACTTTTGCGCTCAAGGTCGCGCCGCGCGGACGCGTGGCCATTGTCACCAAAAAAAACCGTGCGGAGTCGAACACAAATTACGCTCAGGGCGGCATTGCGGCAGTGACGAGCAAGGAGGATTCGTTCGAGCTGCATGTGGCGGACACGCTCACGGCAGGGGCGGGACTATGCCGCGAAGCCGTGGTACGCACGATTGTGGAGGAAGGCCCGGCGCGCATCGCGGAATTGATCGAGCTGGGCATGAAGTTTTCCGAACGCAACGAGCCCAACGGGAACGGCGGCAAACAACTTGATCTCGGCCGGGAGGGCGGGCACTCGAAACGCCGGATCCTGCATGCAAAGGATGTGACGGGACGCGAGATCGAGCGGGCCTTGCTCGACGCGGTGTCCCGGGCACCGAACATCCAGGTATTTGAAAACCATCTGGCGATTGATTTGATCACGAGTCAGAAGCTCGGGTATGTGGGCGAGAATCACTGCCTCGGGGCCTATGTCTTCGACAAGCAAACGGGAGCGGTGGAAACCTTTGCCGCACCCGTCACGCTGCTGGCCACTGGTGGGTGCGGGAAGGTTTATCTCTACACGACGAATCCGGACATCGCGACGGGGGATGGCGTGGCGATGGCCTATCGAGCCGGCGTACCAGTGGCGAACATGGAGTTCATCCAGTTTCATCCGACGTGCCTGTACCATCCGGCGGCGAAATCGTTTCTCATCAGCGAAGCTGTGCGCGGCGAGGGTGGCGTACTGATGACGCTGGATGGCGTCGAGTTCATGGACGGTTACCATCCGCTCAAATCGCTCGCACCGCGGGACATCGTGGCCCGCGCGATTGACAGCGAGATGAAAAAAAGCGGCGCGGATCATGTGCTGCTCGACATCACGCACAAATCGGCGCGGTTCATCATCGAGCGTTTCCCGAACATCTACCAAACCTGCCTACGCTTTGGACTGGATATCACGAAGGCGCCAATTCCCGTTGTGCCGGCGGCGCATTATCAATGTGGCGGCGTGGTAACGGATGTGGATGGCGAGACCGAGATTACCGGGCTTTACGGGGTGGGCGAGGTGGCTTGCACCGGGTTGCACGGAGCGAACCGGCTCGCGAGTAATTCCCTGCTCGAAGCGCTGGTTTGCGCCGAGCGCGCGGCCCGGCGGGCAACGGGAAAAAGCTGGCCGCCCTTGGATCTGGAAATCCCGGCCTGGCAATCGGGCAACGCGAACAATGCCGACGAACTGGTGGTGGTGGCGCACAACTGGGATGAAATCCGGCGGTGCATGTGGGACTACGTGGGTATCGTGCGCACGAACAAGCGGCTGCAACGCGCGCAATCACGCCTTGCGAACTTGCAGGCAGAGATCCACGAGCATTACTGGAATTTCATTGTCACGGCGGATTTGCTGGAGTTGCGCAATATTGCCACGGTGGCAGAAGTGATCGTGCATTGTGCGTTGGCGCGGCCCGAAAGCCGCGGCCTGCACTACAACCTGGATTATCCGAACCTGAATTCCGAGTGGGCACAGCGCGACAGCGTGGTGCGCAAGAGCGGATAGGTAACTCCGCGCCACCCAGCAAGCGGACGCAAATCCCCCCGAATCCGCGGTGGGGCTGGTTACAGATGAAGCGACCCAAACCAAACCGCCAACCTGCTTGCGCAGATTGGCGGTTTGCAATCCGACCGACCCTTCCTGCGGATAACGGCATGGCCGCCCCGCAGCTTTACGCCGTCACTTCTTCGAGACGACTTCGGACAATTTAAAGATCGGCAGAAACATGCAAATCACCATGCCGCCGATGACCACACCGAGGACGACGATGAGAATGGGTTCGATGAGGGAGGTCAAACCGGAGAGCGTGACTTCGATTTCCTCATCGAGGAAGTCCGAGATGCGCTCAAGCATGTTGTCAATTTTGCCGGTTTGCTCGCCGGCGCTGATCATCCGGATGATCATGTTGGGGAAGACGGGATGCTTGCCCAACGCCACGGAAATGCTTTCGCCACGCTCGATGTCGGAGGAGGCCACTTTGATAGCTTTTTCCATCACGACGTTGCCGACCGTTTGGGAGACGATTTGCAATACTTCCAAGATGGGCACGCCGCTGCGAACGAGCGACGAGAGGGTACGAGTAAAGCGAGCGAGACAGATTTTATGGGCAATAACGCCAAAGATTGGCAATTTGATGCGTTGCGTATCCCAAAACTCCCGACCTGGAGGGGTCTTGATGAAATAGAGCCAGCCGTAAACGCTGCCGCCACCAGCCGCGAGGAACAACAGGAAGTAACTCTTGAGTAAATTACTCAGGCTGATGAGAAATTGAGTCGGCCCGGGGAGTTTGGCGCCGAAGCCGGAATAGATGTCGCCGAACACAGGGATGACTTTGATGAGCAGGAAAACGGTAATGCCAATGGCCACCACGGTGACGACGGTGGGATACATCATGGCGGACTTGACCTTTTTGCGCAGGCGGGCGGTGTTTTCAAGGTAGGTGGCGAGGCGCGCAAGGATTTCCGAGAGAAGGCCACCTTTTTCACCGGCCCCGACCATGGCGACAAAGAGGCGGTTGAAGGCTTTGGGATGCTTTTGCAACGCTTCGGAAAAACTATCACCGCCCTCGACGCGGGTGCAGACGTCTTTGATGACGTCGCGCATTACTTTGTTTTGGGTCTGTTCGGCCAAGGCTTGCAGGGATTGGACCATGGCTAGGCCGGCATCAATCATCGTGGCCAGTTGGCGGGTGAACATGACGAGGTCCGTCAACGGGACGCTGCCGCCAGCGGTGCGGCCTTTTTTGGTGACTTTCTCCTGAATGGAGACAACGAGAAGGTTCCGGTTGAGCAGGGCGGCGATGGCCGCCGGCTCGGTGGCGGCGTCGAGGGAACTCCGGATTTCCTTACCGGAACCGGTTTCCCGGGCTACATAAACAAATGATGGCATATGCTTTGGAATCGTTTACTTGTTAGGTCGCACAGATTAAGTACCAACCGTGAACCGACAACCAAAAGGCTGTCGCCACGTTTGAAATAGCAAACCCCATTCCACGGCGATGGAAAGTCCAAGGAATATCGGGGGCGGGGAAAGCCAAATAAAGGCGGCTGAACGAAGACTAGCCTCGTAAATGGGTTACCAAACACCCACTCCCACGCGTCACAGATCGAGCGCTAGGTGCATGGTGGACGTCGTTTTGCGCGGCAAAAACGGCTCATTCTTCACCCGGGGAGTTCCCAGTCCGAATGGCCGAACCTGGGTGAAAATCGAGAGTCAAATCGGCGTAGATCGAGCACGGGAGGCCGTCGCTAGGCCTCGAAACATGACTCTGGCACGTCGTGTTTTTAAAGTGTAGATGGTTGACTATTGATTTACCCGTCCACTCCAGGGCAAAAATACTTGTTGTCAAACTGTCCCACTTTCTTTATCTATGCCCGCAAATGCACCGTTTTGGTGCCGGGGTAAACCGGTTTTACCTCACAAATGCAACGGAAACGACAGTCACGAAATAAAGAAACATGAACAACAGAGGAACCAAAATGAAGTTTAATAAATGGACATTGGGTCTGGCCGCCGTCGGTGCGGTCAGCCTTACATCAGTGGCGCAGGCTGAGGAAAAAATGAACGTCTTACAGACGGCCATGACTTCCACGACCATCAGTGGTTACGTGGACACCTCAATTCAATACAACCCGGGCCCGGGCACCCAGGACTTTACGCCAGGTTATTCGTTCGGCGGCCCCGCCAAAGCCAATGGGTTCAACCTGAATGTCGTTCAACTCTCCATCGCCAAGGCATTGGATGAGAGTGAATGGGCTTCTGGCTACCGCGCGGATCTGTGGTTCGGACCGGATGCCAATACGTTGAATACGACTTCGACCCTCGGCGGAAACACCGGGGATGTTGCCATTCGCCAGGCCTATGTGGCCCTGCGGACTCCGGTGGGCAATGGTATTGATTGGAAAATCGGCGTGATGGACGGCATGATCGGCTACGAAACGCTCACCGACGGCGCCAATCCTAACATGACTCGTTCCTACGGGTTTACGATCGAGCCTACCACGCAAACAGGTTTGGCTGGAACCTACCGCTTCTGTGACACGGTTTCGGCATCATTTGGTATAGCGAATGAGGTCGGTGCCACCGTCAACCAACGTGCCGTTCCTCCCTCTTGGAAGGCCTACACCGGATCCATCGCGCTTACGGCGCCCAGCAATTGGAGTTGGCTCGCTGGCTCGACTTTGTATTCCGGTTTCATTACCGGTTTCGACGAAACCGCAACGGGTGCTCGAAACAACTACTACGTCGGCGC
>JANYBF010000197.1 GCA_025360895.1 Verrucomicrobiota bacterium | reverse complement strand
CGCCGGTGCGCGCGCCGCCGGGTTGTGCATTGGCTCGGGAGAAATCGAAAGCGGTCATCGGCATGTCATCCAACACCGTCTCAAGCTGGCGGGGAGTTGGTGGAAAGAACCCAATGCCTAAGCCATGCTCGGCTGGCGCGTCGCCCGTGCCAACCACCTCTGGCATCGCTACTGGCTACCCCCGCAACTCGCCCTCAACTGACCGCCACTTCTGGTCGCACCCAGCCGGCACAGAGAGGAGAACGCCTGCGGTCAGGCCTTGTTCCCGGGAGGCGAAATAAATGGCCAACGAAATGGCGGCGAGCATCACCAGATCAACTTGCCCCCGCGAGAAGTCCGTGCCGACAGAAGTGATGCAAATCAAGATGGGGATGCTCCTCAGCGCCCACCAGCGCCGGCGCGGGTCTTTTTCCGACGGCGGTGCCTCGTACGAAGGGCGGCCTTCCAAGGCGCACGCGAGCGCGTGCGCGGAAAGGAACATGAGACTCACGCCGATGAGGTACTATGCTGCCACGATCCAGAAAAACCGGACATGGTCTGGCTTCAGCCCGTAATAATTTCCAGGGGCATCAATCAAATATCCCCAAGGAGTATTGGCCGCCGTACGCGGGGTGCCCAGAGGTAGAACCGGTGGCGGCAGGGGAACCGGATGCGCGAGCGGCCACAGCAGGATCGCCATGGCCGGCGGGTAGTTGTAGTGCCAGTCGCGCCGGTCAACGATTCGATAAAGATCCTGCCCGTCGCGAATGGCGCCGGCACCGCAAACATACACCCCCAAATCAGTCATCGGCACCCGGCGCAAAGCCGTGCGGAGTTCCAAGTTGAAGCCGAACCCAAGTATAATCAGAAATGCCAACGAGAGAATGGAGGCTTCACGGCGGTTCAATCGCCATGCGTCAATCGCATTGGCCCGGTCCAAAGTCATAGGCTTACTCATTCTTGCGAATCAATCGTTAAACCTGTGAGACGACAACGGATTGACATCTTGAGGATACCCAGATTCGTTGTTTTCGCTCTTCATTGTCCCGTGGACCAATTTTCCCCGAGGATTCCGAAATCGTTGAAATCCACCTTGGCGTTGCCGTCAAGGTCGGTGCTCAACCCGCTCTGCGCTTTGAGCCAGTCCGTGGTCATGAGTTGCAGGTCCAGAAGATCCACGCGCCCATCCAGGTTGAGATCCCCCGGCGCCGGGTTGAACAGGGACACGTTGTCCACATAAACGCCGTAGGGGGAACTACCCAGGTTGAAAAACACGCTGGCATTGAGGTCCGTGGCGGCGTTCATCGTAAAAACGTAGCGATAGTGATTGTGGACCGGGGTGACAAAGATGCTGGGGGTCCCACTGTAATTGAGATTGGGTGCGACATCCTGTGCCACCTTCGCCTCAAGGTAGCGGGATTGCGCGGACCAAGCGTCGAACTCGAACACGTATTTCTTGCCCTGGACGATGGGTTTGGCGGTTTGCTTGAGTTGGATATTGGCCAGGGTGGTGGTGCCATTGGTGATATAGAAATGACTGACGCCGCCCTCGATGGCCCAAGCGGCCGTCGCCCCGCCGTTCAACGTCCAAAGCCACGCGGCGGGGCCTTGTGCGAAATCCCCGTTTTGAATCATGTTCTGTCCGGGCTTGATGATGTTGACGGTGGCGGTTTCCTCGTTGGAAACAGGCCCTTCGATGCCCTGTTTATTCACGGCCGTGACGCGGAAGTAATAGAATCCGTTGGTCAAGTTGGACAGGCTCTTCAACGTGGCGCCGGAGGTCGCCAACAACCTCGTCGGTTGCGGCGAAGGACCGCCATAGATTCGGTAATAAGCAACATTCGTATCGCCGAACTGGTTGAAAATGAGCGTCAAGTTGTCGGGATAAGGTTCGAGGATCAGGTAGGGCTGGAGCGCTACCCCCCGCCAGGGACAGCGCCAGACGCGGTAGGTTTCCCAATGGTCCACCCAGTTCATCTCGAAGGCCTTGGTCCCGTCGGGGCGGACCTCGGTGAGCTTGGGCAGATTGCCGACCGCCCAATTGATGAGCGTGTTGCCATTGGTCAACCGCTGCACATTCCCCATGTAAAAGGAGTAAAAACTGGTGGTCGGCGTCGGCGGGTAGTGCCACACCAGCGTCGCGGTCATGTTGTTGGTATCCAGCACATACTCCACGCCGCGCGACACGGACGGGCTGTGCAGATTGCCGTTGTCGAATATGGTGTAATGATTGGTGCCGACACAACGGACGGCGTGTTGATTGCGCGTTCCATTGAGGGGATCGTTGACATAGGTAAACTGGTTGTGCCCGCCACCCAGCCGCCAGATGATCTCGCCCGTGTCGCGGTTGATCTTGGTGATCTCCGAGGTGTTCCGGCTCGAAATCAAAATGTGGCCGTCGGTGTCAAGGTCGATGGCGTTCATGTGCGGAAAATCAAAACCGCTCGACGTGAGGTCCATGAACTGCGCCTGGTCATGAATATCGAAATGATCCCAGGCCCGCCACTGGAAGATCAAATCTCCTTCCCGGGTGAATTCCTGCAGAATCTCCTCGGTTACCGCCGCCGCCGGATTCCCGTTCGCCACGAACCGCGTCATGTCCACGGTCTCGGTATGCATCGCGAGCAAAAAGTAGGTTCCATCCGCCAGCACTTGCAGCTCGTGGTCGTCACCGGTGTAACCGTTCACCGAGGCAAAATTGGTAAACGGTTGGTAATGGGTGTCAAATCCGTTGAAATGAATCCCGCCGGTATGGTCCAAAACGGTCAGAACTCCGTTGTGCTGGACTTTCAGATCCCGTTGTTCGTTCCCGCTTGTAACACGCCGATACCAAATTGGCGAACCATTGTTGTCGAAGATGACATCGTAGCCTTTAACGCCGGCGTTTTTGTCATCCATGAAGATATACTCTGGATCGGGATTGTTGTTGATCGTGATATTGATGCGTGGGAAATCACTGGGAACCGAGACTCCGTTGGGCATCACGGCGGCCA
>JANYBF010000532.1 GCA_025360895.1 Verrucomicrobiota bacterium | reverse complement strand
CGGCCTGGATGACGAAGTGGACCAGATCATCCTCGGCGACCCAGTCGCGCAGGTCCGGAGGCAGGAGGAGCGGGGTGTTGCGGTCGGTGTTCTTGAAGCGGTGAGCCATGATGCATCATCGGACTGCATCGGTCGCCGACCTGTTCAACCCACCACAAAGTTTGCTCGAAAAAAAGTTCGACAGACTCTTAACCCCAAGCCTCATTCGCGCGGCATGATTAGGACCAAATCTCCGGGACGAATTTGCATTTCTGATTGCTTGCCCTGGTTGTATTCCAGTGCCGGCGTCTGAACGATGATATCCTTGGAGACAACTGACCTGGCCATCGTACCCGTCGTTGCCGAAACGTTGCCGTATGAATTGGGCGACAGAGCAGCAATCCCTTCCCACAGTCCTTTGGGAGGAGCGCGACCCGCCCAAGCCTGTCACCACCAGACAGGCATTCTCTCGTTCCAATCGCCGGATAAGGTCCGCAGAACGAAAAAGAGTTCTCAGGTCAGGTTCTCCGCTGTTTTCGGTGGAATGGAAGCGGGTGGTGAATAGCCTGCGGGCATGCCACTTGAGAAACTGTTTCATGAGTTGCTGGGATTGGGTTTGAACTGGGAAGTGATCGAGAGCCGATTTGAGCGGGAGCGCGGGACCGCGTCCTTGGCGATCTGCGAGATCACCTGGCGGTTGCCGCGGGGCAAGTGCCGGCAATGCGGCCATGTCTTCCGCGTCCGTCCGCCGTGGGAAGGGTTGAGCACGCACTTCACCAAGGAGTTTGAAGCGTTCGCGCTATTGCGCATGCGCGAGATGCCCATGAGCAAAGTGGGCGAGTTGGTCGGGGAGACCGACACACGGCTGGGGCGGATGCTCTTCCGCCAGGTGAACGGCGGCTTACGCCGAGGCGGACTGCAGCAACGTGGGTAGTGTGGGCGTGGACGAAATGAGCCTCCGCAAAGGCCACGAATAGGTGGGCGGGGGCGTCGATCTGGTGCGCAAACGGGTGCTCTTGGCTGCCGAGGGAAAGGATCATCAGGTGTGGCCCGGCTTGGTGCCGGCGCTGGAAAAACACAATGGCCACCGGCACGCGATCACCCAGGTGAGCAGGGACATGAGTCCGGCGTATCAGAAGGGGGTGCGGGAAACCTGCCGGCACGCGCAGGTGGGGTTCGACCAGTTTCACGGCCTCATGAAGGTGAACCAGGCGGTGGATCAGGTGCGGCGGGCCGCAGTGCGGATGGGCGGGCCGGGCGGGTGGGCGGCGCTGCATCAGAGCCAATGGTTGTGGCGCAAGAACCCGGAGAACCTGACGGAGAAGGCACCGGCGCGACGGGCGGGGATAGACCAGAAAAGTCTGCGCACCGCCAAAGCGTATCAGATGCGGCTGGTGCTACAGGACATCTCCCGAAGCCCCACCGCAACGGTGGCCCGACACCCTTTGCGGGTGTGGGTGCGCTGGGTGCGCTGGGTGGCGCGCCAGGTGCCAAAGAATGTGCTGTGCTCGAGGGTGAAGGTGGCCGAGAGGATCGAGAAACATCTGAGCGGAATCTTGGCGCACGGGAAATGGGGTGCGACCAATGCGTTCCTGGAAGGACTCAACAGCGTGTTCAGCGCGACCAAACGCAAGGCGCGGGCGGTGGCGTGGCGGTGGCGGGTTGGGCTGGCAGGGGCCGGCGGGCTGTTTGCGGCTCGACAGCTTTGGGGGCACGGAGTGTGTAGGTCTTCATGGTGTTTGCTCTTTCGGTCATTCCTGGTTGTCTGGGGCGTGAGTCCCACCACTGGTGGCTCGGCGTTCGGTACTCCGGTTCGCAACCCACGCTCACGCCGGAGAGCAGACACCGCTCGCGCCCAGAGCGAAAGCCATACTGACTAGGCTCCGATGATTGCCGTTACACAAAAGAAGTGTTCTCGGCTCGCCACGTTCAAGCGAGTGCTCGTGGAGGCAGCCAAGCCACCACCACTATCTCCCGCATTTGCCGTCTATCGCGCAGCGACCAGTGATACCGAGCGACGTGCGGCTTACGCCTTACTCACTGAATCGGATCGTGAGGCCATTATTGCAGACGCCCGCAAGTCTATGGATGGTCGGATGAGGGCATTGGCCGATGAGCGTCGCGCCGATGCCGCAGCTTTCAAGGCTCGTTCAGATGTTCGAGAGACGGCCACCAAGCTCGCCGAGGAATCTCGGATTGCTGCCCTACCGTCAGCCGTTCGTCGCCGTGTCGAGTGGAGTCGGTTGATGGCCAAGATAGCTTGCGCTACCGGGACGTGTTTGGTCGTTGCCTTTGTGGCAGCACAGTTGATTGGCGAGGTCGGTTACTTCGTTTGGAGTTTATTTCACGACTGGATTTTTTGGGCGTTCTTGATTGGCGCGAACGTCGCCATTTTTTCGATTATTATGGTTGCAGCCTATTGGCGAGTTATCATCTCAGTCGTGAGAGCGATTCCTTCCGCCATTTACGCAGCCATTACCACGGGACAGGAATGATGTTTGCACACACAACGGAGCCTAATCGCCAAAGGATTGAAAGGACCGGAGCGTCATTCTAATCCGTGGTTGAACTCGCCCGGGAAAGTTTTTGAAATCGTCGCTCCTGCCATTTGCTTTTCGTGCTGGTCCTGGATCGAACTGTCCACTGCTCGCCCTCAGCGCGACCGTTCAACCAAGCGTTCCACGCGAACAGCCGCCCCGCTCTGTGCTCAAAATTGTAGGTGATTCGATCATCGCTTTTGCGCTCCACCATAGCCGTCGGCGGCTGTCGCTGAGCTTTGGCTCGGGGACGGAGGGCTTTTTGCGGCTCGACAGCTCTTGGGTCACGGAGTATGTAGGTCTTCATGGTGTTTGCGCTTTCGATCATCATGGTTGCCTGGGGCGCAAGTCCCACAACTTGTGGCTCGGCGGCCCGACTCACCTCGGGTCGCAACCCACGCTCATCCCGGAGAGCCGACACCGCTTCCGCTCCCAGCGAAAGCCATCCTGCCCAGGCGTTTTGCGCGCTTGCCCTGGAATCGAAGCCTCTTTATTCTCCCGTTATGCAAGCACACCGCGCTGAAACTACTCTTTCCGAGGATGGCGTCATCACGCTCCGCGACATCCCTTTTCGCCGTGGTGAGTCCGTCGAGGTCATCGTCCTCCCGTTTGCCCCTACCGCAACGTCTGGTTCGCGTTACCCGCTCCGTGGCACTCCGGTTACGCTTCTCGCTCCCACCGAACCTGTGGCGGAGGCTGACTGGGAGGCCGCCGGGTGATTGTCCTCGATACGCACATCTGGGTTTGGTGGGTTCACGGCGACTCCGCGCTTTCTGCGTCCGCCCGTGCGCTCCTTGATTCCTCCGAGCAGACCGGCCTCGCGGTGAGCGCGGACGACTGACTCTGCCGTGTACCGTATTCGATTGGCTTCAGCAGGCGCTCGCGTATCCCGGCGTCCGTCTCATCGAGCTTTTGCCTCGCATTTGCGTCGAGTCCACGCAGCTTCCAGGCGAGTTTCACCGCGACCCCGCAGACCAAATCATCGTCGCGACGGCTCGCATTCTTGATGCGCCGCTCGTGACTGTAGACGGCAAGATTTTGGAGTATCCGCATGTGAAACTCACTCCAACAAACGCCTCCTAAGAAACTAGCCGTGGAAGTCATTGGTTGGGAACGAGGCGGTAATTGAGGGAGGTGGCCATCGTCTCCAAGCGCGCCAGCTTCTTGCGCTGCATCTTGGCTTCTTCTTGGCCGAAGACTTCGGGGTTGAAGGGTTGCTTGAACTTGAGCCGATGCCAGCAGCGCCAACCCGATGAACAGGCCGCGGCCGCCCAGCACAGCGGTCACGCCGGGATCGAGCGGGCGCGGATCGGGCAACGCTGGCGTTTCCGGTTTTGCGGCTCGACAGTTTTGGGTTCGCAGGGTAATTAGTGCTTCATGGTGTTGGCACGGCGGTCATTCACGGTGATCTGGGGCGCGAGTCCCACAACTCCCTTCTTCCGTAGCCATCTTGTGAAGGATGGCTGTGGCGCGGCATTCCGCTGCACGGTTCGCAACCCACGCTCATCCCGGAGAGCCGACACCTCTCTCGCTCCCAGCGAAAGCCTTACTGACTAGCCCACTACGATTATGCGGAATCCGGCGCTCTACTATTTTTCGGGCACGGTTTTGATCACGTTCGTTGTTACTTTTCTGCTTTGTCGCCATCGCATCGCTCAGAAAAAGAAATCGTTTTTTGCCACCGCTCTCGTAATTACCGTGATTATCAACGCGGTTTTTTTCGTGGCGTTTTATCTAGCGGGAAGGTTTTACTCGGAAGGATGGCACGTACT
>JANYBF010000187.1 GCA_025360895.1 Verrucomicrobiota bacterium | reverse complement strand
ATCAGCGCGATGGCGGCCGGGAGATGGTTCGGGGCAAAGTCCGTTATGCGCCGCAGTTCCTCCAGCATGGCCTCATCAACGCGTTGCGGTTCGCGATAGCGTGGGCCGCCGTGGACGACGCGATGGCCGATGGCGGTGACGTTGCTGCCGCTGCTCTTTTTTTCCAGCAATTCGACGAGCAGCGGAACGCAGGCAGCATGATCGGGCGCATCAATTTTCCGCTCGTCGCTCTGATTCGCGAGGACGTTGGTGAACGATAGTTGGGCGGCAGGCAAACCGATGCGCTCGAATTTCCCGGTCAGTATCAGTGGGAGCGATTCGCCCATGTTGAAGAGCGCGAAGCGAAGGCTCGACGAACCGCTATTGGTGGTCAGGACGGAGTCCATCGGCGCATCTTAGTCCCGGCCGCACACAGAATAAAATAAAACGTAATCAAGGAGATGGGGGGCACGGTGGTGGCGTGAGCCGTCATAAATCCCTTTTTGCGGCGGCTTTGGTGGCTTGGAGCATTTGGTCATGCTCCGCTCCAGCGATGCCTTCCTCGACCAGTCGCTCATTATCGCTTCGCCCCTCGGCGTCCTCATCCTCGCTGGCCGCCGCTGGTACTTTGTGACCGGTCGAACCAGGCACTGGATCCCAGCGTTCGGATTCGGGCGCCGATTCAAGCACGACCGTTTTCGGGTCGGTGTCTGGTTCCCCGGTCAATTCCCGTTTGGCCTGTTCCCAATTGGATTTTGATACGGCCTGGGCGGAACGGCCGTGGATGACCGCGAGTTCCACCGCGCGCTCACGCACCATCTTCCGGGTCGCGGCGCCGATCCCGGCGGAATGTTCAGTCAGGACACCTTGCTTCAGGGGATTTGTTTTCATGGGTTGGAATCACAGCAAAGCGCAAATGCGGAAAAGCGTTTGGGCGTCAGGCGTTATTTGGCGGGCGCCGCGAGCTTCACGGAAGTCGCGGATTTTGGGAAAAAAGTTGCCCTGCGGTTGCAACTTTGGACTTGAGGTGGCGGCCTTGCGGTTTGCCCCAAGTTTGGGGATTACGGTTTGGAACTCAGGAGGTTTGTTCATAGTCAATCGGGTGTTCGTCCTTATTTTGTCGCCTGGGAATGCGCTTCCACAAACCACAGCCACTTGTCTATGCCGCGTGAAACTTCGGTGAACAGGTCGGTCGTGTCAGCATCATCCAGTTCCGTCGCTTCATTGATCGTGGAGCGCGCCTCTTGTCCAAACGTGGAAAGCGCGCGGGCCACGGCTTCGACATGCGCCATGCCGTCGGCAATTTCGAGCGGATACTCCGCCAGCCGCGTGCGCGCGGCGGCCACGCGCACTGTTCCCTCAGCGATGCCGCCGAGTTGCACGACGCGCTCGGCGATCATGTCCACGTATTCCTCCACGGCTTCGTCCACCTTGTCGAACAATTCGTGCAAGGCGATGAAACTCGGGCCTTTCACGTTCCAATGCGCCTGCTTCATCTGCAATTGCAGGTCCACGGCGGAGGCCAGCCGCTGGTTCAGTAGCGTGTTCAGTTCCGTGCGCCGCTGGAGCGAGATGTCATTTTCGGTTTCATACATTTTGGGCGCGGCGGCGCGGTTGTTGTTGCGTGTTTTCATAAATTGTTTCTGACCGCGATCAAATGCTTTGGCGCTTTGGATTGGGTGTCGTGGTGAAACCCATGAACCCGGGTGAGGTTGCGTTCCGCAATCAACTCCGCCTCGGCTTCCAGCCAATGCTGCACATCGCGCCCGGACGGTGAATCTTGGTTCACATAACTGAAGTACGCCCGGCGGGCCACCTCGTCCGCCGACGCCACGACATTAATTTCGGTCTGGCTTGGTTGCGCAACCGCCGACCGGGAGGCGCCAGCGGGATTTGGATTTTGGTTTGGGGGAGAGTTTTTTTGTTTCATATCCAAACAATAGGCCGCGCAAGGATGGACCCGCGATGGGGTATTCACCCCAACGGGCACATCCTGACTCTGCCTGTTCGGAGTTCCGCCTTCGGTGGTCTCGACGGAGGACCACTCCGGGCCGCGTAAACGCGGACCTGTCCAGCGCCAAGCCCGCTCATTTCGGAGGGCCGGGTCAGGAGTCGCCCTGGTCCCACTAGGTATTCCAAATTGAATTGGCGACTGGAGCTATTGCACCATTTTGACGTCTGCCAATTTCGCTCGCCGATCGGGGTCATTTCAAAAACAATCGGTCCGTGCCGAAGTGGGTAAAAATGATTATTGCGGTCCTGCTGCTGCCAGTGTGTGTCGGCGCGGCGCTGACGCTTGGGGCGGTGATGCGCGCGTGCGGCGGCGCAGATTTAACGCTCGTTCCGATCCTCGCCGGGGCCGCCTGCTGGGTCGCAATCTATGTGCTGTTGCCCAAGCCGATGTGGATTTACGTCTTTGGCCATGAACTCACGCACGCGCTCTGGGTCTGGCTCTTTGGCGGGCGGGTAAAGAAATTCAAAGCGTCCGCCGAGGGGGGTCATGTGATCGTGGACAAAACCAATTTTCTCATCGCCCTCGCGCCGTATTTTTTCCCGCTCTATGCCGGACTGATTGTGGCGCTGTTCGCGGTCGGCCAGCTGATCTGGAACTGGCAGAGCTATCTCGTCTGGTTTCATCTGCTGGTCGGGGTGGCCTACGCCTTTCACGTTACGCTCACGGCGCATGTGCTCAAGACCCAGCAATCGGACATTACGAGCCAGGGCTATCTGTTTTCCGCCGTGGTGATTTTTCTCGGTAACGCGCTCGTGTTGCTCGTCGGCCTGCCGTTGCTCACGGCGCAGGTGGATTTGACCGTCATGTTCCGCTGGTGGTGGGCGAACACCGGTGAAGTCATCCACCATTTCGGGAAAATGTTTTGAACCCGGCGCGGGTTTCCGTAGCCTGCTGCCCGCATGACGCAAAATCCCATCATCGCCGCGCTTGATGTGCCGACAGCGGAACAGGCGCTGAAGCTCGCGCAGAAAATCGCCCCGGCGGTGGGCGCCTTCAAGATCGGCAAAGAGTTATTCACCAGTGCCGGACCAGACATTGTTCGACGTGTCCGCGACACAGGGGCGGCAGTGTTTCTCGATTTGAAATTCCACGACATCCCGAACACCGTCGCCAAAGCCGTCGCCGCCGCCATCCAGCTTGATGTCCAGATGCTCACCGTTCATACCAGTGGGGGCAGCGAGATGATGCGGGCGGCCGAGCAAACCGCTCAACAGACGGCCCAACAATTGGGTCGCCCCGCCCCCCTCGTGCTGGGCGTAACCGTACTCACGAGTCACGATGCCGGCACGCTGAGGGAAATCGGCTGCGAACCGAACATCGGCGCGCAAGTCGAGCGGTTGGCGCACCTGGCGGCGAAAGCGGGCCTGCGCGGCTTGGTTTGTTCGCCGCTCGAACTGGTTGCGTTGCGGCGCATTTTGCCGGCGACCATGCAACTCGTGACACCCGGCATCCGCACCGGCG
>JANYBF010000448.1 GCA_025360895.1 Verrucomicrobiota bacterium | reverse complement strand
GAGCGTGGCGTAATGATTGATTTCAGCGCGTTGCAATTTCCGACCTTACCACGCGAAAATTTGCGTCGCCAGCTTCATTGGAACCAGTAATTGCATCCGCCGTCGATTCTCTCCATGCTGCCGCTATGAAATCCGATGCTTTCGTATCCACCGGCGCGAGCTTCAACATCAGCCGTCGCCGTTTTCTCCAATCCGCTTCTGCGGTCGCCGCCCTGGCCGCATTTCCTTTGCTCGGCGCAGACGCGCTTGAGATTGTCAACGGCAAGCCCAAGCGCGTCGGTCTGATCGGTGCCGGCTGGTATGGCAAGAGCGACCTGTGGCGGCTTATTCAGGTCGCGCCCGTCGAAGTCGTCGCGGTGTGCGATCCGGACAAACAGATGCTCGCGGGCGCGGTGGAAATCGCCAGCCAGCGGCAGAAGTCGAAGAAAGCGCCGCGCACCTATGGCGATTACCGTGCTTTGCTCAAGGAGAAGGACCTCGACCTCGTGCTCATCGGCTCGCCCGACCATTGGCACGCCCTCCAGGCGATTGCCGCCATCGAAGCCGGGGCCGATGTCTATCTGCAGAAACCCATCAGCGTGGACGTGCGGGAGGGCGAAGCGATTCTCGACGCGGCCCGCCAGCACAAACGCGTGGTCCAGATCGGCACGCAGCGAAAGAGCACGCCCCACTTGATTGATGTGAAAAAGCAGATCGTTGACGCTGGCCTGCTCGGGAAGATTGGTCACGTTGAAATGTGCTGCTACTTTCACATGCGGGCCAACGGCAATCCGCCGGTCGAACCGGTCCCGGACTATCTCGATTACGAAATGTGGACCGGTCCCGCACCGTTGCGGCCGTACGACGGCCTGCCCCATAAACGTTGGTGGCGCACGTTCCGCGAATACGGCAACGGCATCGTGGGTGACATGTGCGTGCATATGTTCGACACCGCGCGCTGGATGCTCGGCCTTGGCTGGCCCAAGCGGATCAGTTCGGTCGGCGGCATCTATGTACAGAAGGATGGCAAGTCGAACATCTCCGACACCCAGACCGCCACGTTTGAATACGACGGCTTTAATGCCGTGTGGCAGCACCGCACCTGGGGCTCGCCGCCGGATCCGGATTATCCGTGGGCGCTGTTCATCTATGGGGAAAAGGGTACGCTCAAGGCCAGCACCATGCGCGCGGATTTCATCCCGCTCAATCAAAACGCCAAACCCGTTCACTTTGAATGCCAGTATGAAAGCGATCAATACCCGGAAGATCAGACGGAGAAGGACATCGAAATGAACGCGGCGCCCGCCACCCGCCGGCACATGCTGGATTTTCTCGCCGCGGTCGAGAAACGCAGTCGCCCAGTCGCGGACATCGAGGCCGGCCACATCTCCACGGCAAGTTGCATTCTCGCCAACTTGTCCATGGACCTCGGCCGGCCGCTCGTTTATGACCCGAAGCAACGCGTGGTGGTAGGTGACGAGGCTGCGACCCAACTGTTGCGGCGACCTTACCGCAAACCGTGGCAGCACCCGGGGGGGGCGTAAGCAACGTAATAAGGAGGCGTGGCAGCGCCGGTTGAGCAGGTGGCATTCGTCACGGGCGCGGCGGGCGGCGGCAAGTTGGCTTTTTTGAGGCGGCGGCAGAAATCTTTTTTGCTGACCCGGTGATGGATTCCATTGTTGGCGGCGGGCGCGAGGGTGGACTTGTATTTCACCACCAGTCGTTCCAATCGCACGATGCGAAGATATTCTTCACCCTGTTGCCAGAGCTGGCCTTGTTGCAGCTTAATCGTCATTGCCATACGAATGGGGAGCAGCCAGTGACCGCGCGAGGGTTGGGGAAGCAATCTGTTTCTCCTGATTTTCACATCCGGAGAAACAGCCGCAGCCGACGGTTACTTTTTTTTGGTGGCGGCTGCCTTGGCGTCCAGGGCCTGTTTTTTCTGCTGGTCGGCGCTGGTGGCCCTGGACTGTTTCTGGTTGGACTTCTTCTGGTTGGCTTTCGGGGATTTATCGCCCATAAATTTATTTTTCTGCTGTAAATTGACTCACCCGCGGCATGATCGTTTCTCCGAAGGGAGAGACAATATGGTTGCCGGGCCGGTCATTGTAAATGATGGCGGCGAGATTATTTGGCGGGCGCGGTTGCTGGGGCCCGAAAGATTGTTGCCGATAGTTGTTGCTATCCCGCCAGAACCAGTCACGATATGCTTGTCTGTTAGATAGCTTGTCTCTTCCACGGCATGGTAAATCCTCAGGTGAACTTGGTTCAGTGATGATTTGAAACCCGGCGTTCGGGAACAGTCTGGTAAGCGCAGTGTTAGTCTGGACAGTAAAACATCACATGAGTAATAAATTGTTTGTGGGAAATCTTTCCTTCAACACCACTGAAAACGACCTGAACGACGCGTTTGCCGCGTTTGGCACGGTTACCGAAACCAACCTGATGATGGATCGCATGACCAATCGCCCCCGTGGCTTTGGTTTCGTGACCATGAGTTCTGCCGATGAAGCGCAGAAAGCCATTGCCGGTTTGAACGGCAAGGAAATTGACGGTCGCGCCCTCACAGTCAACGTTGCCAAACCCCGCGAAGAGCGTACGGGCGGCGGTGGTGGCGGTGGTGGCGGTCGTCGTGAATACGGCGGCGGAGGCGGCGGAGGTGGTGGTGGTCGCGGCCGCTACTAAGCCATTTGGGATTTCATGGCGGGGTTCGGCTTTAAACCGGGCCCCGCTTTTTCTTTGGCGCCATCAGATTTTCCGATCGGCCAAATGGCGCCAATCATCCCAGACATATTTTTCCAACCAGTCCATGAAAGAAGAACACATAGAAGTCGAAGGTCGCGTTACGACTGTGCTGCCCGGGACGATGTTCCGGGTTGAACTGACGAACAAACACCTCGTCCTCGCCACCATTTGCGGCAAGATGCGCAAACGCTGGGTGCGCCTTACCGTCGGCGACCGCGTAAAAATGGAGATGTCGCCCTACGATTTGAACAAGGCGCGCATCACGTGGCGGTTGAAATAGAAGATTTTGCGCGCCTCCTCCGTCCGTATCCTTTCGCCTTAGTGCGGTTCAAACCGCCCCCATCCTACCCTCCTCACCCAATGTCTTTTCGCAATCTCAGTCTTGATCCTAAAATTTTGCAGGCGGTCCAGGAAGCTGGTTACACCGAACCCACACCCATCCAGACGGCGGCCATTCCGCCGATCCTTGCGGGCTCTGATTTGATCGGCATCGCCCAGACCGGCACTGGCAAGACGGCGGCCTTCACCTTGCCCATCTTGACCAAGCTGGCCGCAGTGGTGGGCGCTGGCGGCCAACGCGGCACCCGGGCGCTCGTGCTGGCACCGACCCGCGAACTCGTCCTCCAGATTGAGGAAAACGTCCGCATTTATGGCAAACATCTGCCCTTGCGCGTGGCTACAGTCTTCGGCGGCGTGGGTGAACATCCGCAAATCAATGCGCTCCGGGCCGGCACCAACCTGATCATCGCCTGCCCCGGTCGCCTGCTCGACTTGATGGGCCGCCGCTGTGCCGACTTTTCCGGGCTGCAATACCTGGTGCTCGACGAAGCCGACCGGATGCTGGACATGGGTTTTCTGCCGTCCATCCGGCAGATCGTGCGGCAACTCCCGTCGAAACGGCAGACCCTGCTTTTCTCCGCCACTCTCTCGAAGGAGATCGAGGTGCTCACGCATGAGTTTCAACGCGCGCCCAAGCTGGTGCAAATTGGCCGCCGCTCGAACCCGGCCGAAACCGTCACGCAGCTCGTCTATGAAGTGCCCAAACATCTCAAGCCGGCGCTCCTGGTGCATTTGCTGCGCGACCCCGGCATGAACATGGTGCTCGTTTTTTCCCGCATGAAACACAGCGCGGATCGCATCGCCCGCAATCTCGAGGAAAAGGGCATCCGCACCGCCACCCTGCATTCCAACCGCTCGCAAAACCAGCGGCTGCGGGCGTTGAAAGATTTCAAATCCAGCGCCGTGCGCGTATTGGTGGCCACAGACATCGCCGCGCGCGGCATTGACGTGGATGGCATTTCGCATGTGGTAAACTACGATTTCCCGATGCACGCGGAGGATTATGTGCATCGCATTGGCCGCACCGGCCGCGCGCATGCCGTCGGCGATGCCATTAGCTTTGTCACGCCAGAGGATTACGGTGAATTGCGGTCGCTGGAGCGATTCATCGGTCGCGGCATCGTGCGGAAAAAAGCTGAAGGATTCAATTACGGTGTCGCTCAGCCCTCCGATTTTGCGGCTTCGCAACAACGTCAACCGCGGTCGCACGCGTCGCCGTCCCGTCCCCAGCCCAGGTCAGGCGGCGGAGCATCGCATGGTGGCCAACGGAGTTCCGGCAACCGATCGCACGGCAATCGCAATTTTCGCCCCAGCGGACTGCAAGGGCGAAGGTAGGGTCATCGCGCTGCGATGACCACCGGCCCGTGCAGGGCCGGAACGCTTTCACGAAGTCGCAGGCTCCGGCGAGGGACTTACGCCGCTGCACGCGGCGCTGGTCGTCGCAGCGCGACAACCTCACCGGATTTTAGTGCGCCGATCTGAATTTGACCCAATAATCACTTGCGTTTTCTGAGCTGTTGGAAAAACATTTCGCCCCGGCGATTCCAGCCCGTGCTCGTTGGCGCGGCAGCACTTCGGGCAGCATGTACATCAACTTAAATCTGTTCTTCAAGGCGGAGTATCTTTCGCTGTTCAAAACGCGCTTCAGTCTTCGTCGCTGGGCTTACATCTTCTTTTTCACGGTGCTCTACTGGTTGATGTGGTTCATCGTGGCTTTTGGGCGCGCGCTGGATCACATCTTTTCCCCTGGCTTCAAACAACAACCCGTACGCGCGCCCGTGTTCATCGTCGCCCCGCCCCGTAGCGGCACCACGCTCACGCAAAAACTGATGGCGCTCGACGCCGAACGGTTTGTGCATAACAAGCTGTATCAAACAATTTTTCCGGCAGTGTCTTTCCAGCGTTTCTTCAATGGTCTCGTCTGGCTCGATCAACACACCGGCCGTTGTTTCGCCAGGCTCGTGGGCTGGACGGAAAACAAATGGTTCGGCGGCTGGGACGACATGCACAAGATGCGCTTCGATCAGCCCGAGGAGGACGACGGCTTTTTCGTCTATACGTTTGTGACGGAGGCAATCTTCCTGTTGTTCCTGCATGTGGACGAATTGTGGGCGGCAGGATTTCAAGATGCCCTGCCGCCGGCGTCACGCCGCAAGTTGATGCACTACTACCGGAGTTGTCTGCAGCGCCAGCTTCACGTCAACGGGCCGGACAAGACACTGCTTTCCAAAGCCACACAATCCTCCGGCGCGGTCGAAGCCTTGCTCGAAGAATTTCCTGACGCGAAGTTCATCACCATCGTCCGGCATCCCTACGAGTCGGTGGCATCGCATGTGAGCGTGTTCTATCCGGTCTGGCGCGCGCACTCACCGGAGCTGCCCAAGGATTCGGCGGTGTCGAAATCCTACGCGCGGCTGGCGGTAAAATGGTT
>JANYBF010000093.1 GCA_025360895.1 Verrucomicrobiota bacterium | reverse complement strand
CGGCATTCGTGCAGGCAGTAAACACCGCCCGCGCCTCGTGAGGGTCGCCGTAGCAAACCTGGTAGCTTTGACAATTCAGGGACCCTGGCGCAGGGTTTCGGGATGTCAGCTCATTTTTGCATACGGTTGGGGGGTGTTTTCCTGTTCATCGCCGGGATGGCCCAAGCGGCCGGCCCCTTGCAGCGCGTGCCTGCCACCACGCTGGCCATGCCCGCCTCACCGCCAACTTACAACTACACTTCCGTCAACGCCCTCGGCAGCCTGACATTTTTCAACCCGGTGGGAATGGCCACGCCACCCGGCGAAACCAACCGTCTGTTCATTATTGAAAAGAATGGAATTGTCAGCGTCATTACCAATCTGGTGACGCCGACCCGAACGGTATTCCTGGAAATCACGAATCGCGTCCTTAGCGCACCCGCCAACGTCGGGGGCGACGGCGAGCAGGGTTTGCTCGGCTTGGCCTTTCATCCGGGTTACGCGACCAACGGATTTTTTTATGTGTTCTACACGGGCATCACCACCACCACAGCGGGTGCCGGCACCCGGCACGACATCTTGTCGCGTTTTACGACCGATGCCGTGAATCCCAGTCTGGCCGTTTCAACGTCGGAACAGATCCTCATCCGGCAGAACGACGAAGCCGTCAATCATAACGGCGGCGACCTGCATTTTGGGCCGGACGGGTATTTGTATGTTTCACTGGGCGACGAGGGTGGCGGCAATGATCAGTTCAACAACAGTCAAACCATCACCAAGGACTTCTTTTCTGGCATGCTGCGGATTGACGTGGATAAACGTCCGAGCAACCTAAATCCCCAGCCCCATGCCTCGGTCATGGCGCCGACCAACTATGCCATTCCGATAGATAATCCGTTTGTCCACACGAGTCTCGGCGGAACCTGGAACGGCGTCTTCAACGGTTCCGCCATTGCCAATCTCAACCTGGTGCGGAACGAGTTTTGGGCCGTGGGTTTGCGCAATCCCTGGCGGTTCTCGTTCGATCCCGAAACCGGCTGGCTTTATTGTGGCGATGTGGGCCAGGGCGTGCGCGAGGAGATTGACATCATCGTGAAGGGTGGAAACTACGGCTGGGCCTACCGCGAAGGAATCATCGCCGGCCCCAAGACCGCGCCGGGCGGGTTCACTTCCATCAACCCGATTCTCGACTATGACCATAGCGAAGGCGTTTCCATCACGGGCGGGGTGGTCTATCGCGGGGATAAGATCACCGAGCTTCACGGTGCTTATATTTTCGCCGACTACGGGGGCAGCGGACGCATTTGGGCCACCCGCTACAATGGAATCAGCGCCACTCCGCGGCAGTTGCTGCACAGCAACACCGGCATTTCCGCCTTCGGCATTGATCCCAGCAACCAGGATGTGCTTTATGCCGATATTATTACCGGCATGATCCGCCGGCTGGTTCGCAACGCGGCGACCAGTCCGATTTTACCGGCCACGCTCGCCGCCACCGGCGCCTTCACGAACCTCGCCACCCTGACACCCCACGCGGGCATTGTACCGTATGACCTCAATGTCCCGTTCTGGTCGGACAACGCGCACAAAACGCGCTGGTTTTCCGTGACCAATATCAACGAAACCATCGGCTTCGCCGCGAATGGCAACTGGTTGTTCCCCACCAGCTCCGTCTGGATCAAGCACTTTGAGCTGGAGTTGACGAATGGGGTACCGGCTTCGCGGAAACGCGTGGAAACCCGCTTCCTCGTCCGCACCCCGACGGGGGTTTACGGCGCATCCTACCGCTGGGGCAATTCGCTGACCGACGCGACGCTGGTACCGGACGAGGGATTGGATGAAACCTTCGTGATGGACGACGGCGGCGGCCTCGTGCGGACGCAGGCCTGGCATTATCCCAGCCGGACGGAATGCTTGATCTGCCATACGCCCCAAGGCGGCCACGCGCTTGGATTCAATACGCCCCAACTGAACCGTGACTTCGATTACAACGGCGCCACCACCAACCAGATTGAAGCCCTGAGTCTCGCGGGTTATTTCAGTACTGCGGTAACCAATCGCCACCTGCTTCGCCGCCTCGCGTCCGCGACCAATGACATCGTCAGCCGCGAATACCGGGTCCGCTCGTACCTCGATGCAAACTGCGTTCAATGCCACCAACCCGGCGGTACGAGCCAGGCACTTTGGGATGCCCGCCTCTTCACCCCCGGCGCGCAGAACGGGATCGTCAACGGCGCGTTGCTAAACAACCTCGGCGATCCCAATAATCGCGTCGTGGTGCCAGGCTCGATCGGCAGCTCCCTCCTGCTCCGGCGCATCGCCAATCTCGGCGCCGGCCACATGCCGCCACTCGCGACCTCCGTCATCAACACCCAGGCCGTCCAACTCCTCAGCGCATGGATCACTAATGATCTTGCCGGCTACCAGAGTTTCGCCGACTGGCAGTCGGTTTACTTCGGTTCCACCAACGCGGCAAATGCACAGCCACTCGCCGATCCTGATGACGACAGCGCTGTGAATTATCTCGAATACCTCACCACCACCGGGCCGACCAATGCGGCGGCGGCTTGGGGCATCGCCATCGCCCAGAGCAACGGCACCGCAGCAGTCGTCATCCCGCAGGTGGCCAACCGCGGATTTGAAGTTCAAGCCACCACCAACTTGTTCAACAGCAATTCATGGTCGGCGCTCAATCTCCCGGCGAACGCGCCGTTTTTTCCCAGCTCCAATCGGACGGCGGTCGTGGAGGAAACAATCCAGCCCGGTCCGCCCCGGTTTTATCGCGCCCGGGTCTTTGAACCCTGAGGCCGGAAATTCCCATGTCGGAACTCCCATTTGAATTTACCCGGCCGGTTTCTATCATCCGCCCGATGAGTTCACCGGTCTATCACGCCCGCCGCGCCCACCTGGACGACCTGCCGGCGTTGAAGGCGCTCTGGGAAACCATGCGCTTTCCGACAGCGGATCTGGAGAAGCACCTCACCGATTTCCAGGTCGTCCACGATGCCAACCAGCAAGTCGCGGGCGCGGTGGGCTTTCAAATGGCGCAGCAACACGGACGGATTCATAGCGAGGCCTTCGGTGACTTTGGAATCACGGACCAGGCGCGACCGTTGCTTTGGACGCGGATCCAAGCCCTCAGCACCAATCACGGCATCTACCGTTTGTGGACGCAAGAGCATGTGCCGTTCTGGATCCAAAACGGGTTTCAACCGGCGACGCCAAACATCCTGGAGAAACTGCCCGAAGTTTGGGATCGCACCCAGCCCGACTGGCTGACCTTGCAACTCAAGGACGAGCAAGCCATCGCTTCGCTCGACAAGGAATTTGCAATGTTCGTGGAATCGGAAAAAGGCCGGTCAGCCGAGGTACTGAGTCAGGCGCAAACGCTAAAAACAGTTCTGCTGGTCTTCACCGGACTTATCATTCTCGCACTCGTGGTGGGGGCCATCTATGTTTTCGTGACCCATGTTCCCCGCGGATCATCACCGCGTTAAGGGCAGCGTGAATTCGTCTGCGTGGTAGGAACTGCGCACCATGGGTCCACTCGCGACGTGGACAAAACCCAACAACCGCGCGCGCGCGCCCAGATCGGCAAACTTCGCCGGTGTTACGAACTCCACCACGGGCAGGTGTTTCAAGGTCGGCTGGAGATACTGACCCAGCGTAAGAATGTTGCAATTCGCACGGCGTAAATCAGCCATTGCCGTCAACACTTCGTCCTCGTGTTCACCCAAGCCCAACATTATCCCGGATTTGGTGTAGATGGCTTCGCCGCGCTTCGCCTTCACCTTCCGCAGCACACTCAACGAACGATCATACGTAGCGCGATGGCGGACGTCCGGGGTCAACCGCCGAACGGTTTCGAGATTGTGATTGAAAATGTGCGGGTTGGCCGCGAGGACGGCATCAATCGCCGTGTCATCATCCAGAAAATCGGGCGTGAGTACTTCAATGGCGATGCCGGGATTCAAAGCGCGCACCGCT
>JANYBF010000319.1 GCA_025360895.1 Verrucomicrobiota bacterium | reverse complement strand
TTCAGCCGGGACCTCGTGCAAAACGCGCTGGAGCTGCGGCATCGCGTGGCGCGCGATGTGATGCGACCGCGCCAGGAAATCACCACGCTTGATACGGAAGCAACCATGGTTGAGTGTCTCGAGCTGGCGGCGAAGACCCGTTATTCGCGCTTCCCGATCTCCGAGGGCGGCAACCTGGACCGGACGCTGGGCGTGGTTCACATCAAGGAACTGTTCGTTTTGCGGAATACGGTGCGCATGGGGGCGGACTTGTTGCCGGCCGCGCGCAAGTTGATTTATGTACCGGAGACCGCCCGTTTGGAAAAGCTGCTGCAACTGCTCCTTGAACGGAAACTGCATCTGGCCATTGTGGTGGACGAATATGGCGGCACGGTGGGCTTGGTGACGTTGGAAAACATCATCGAAGAATTGGTGGGACAGATTCAGGACGAGTTTGATCAGGAGAAGCCGCTGCTGACCCGGTCGAATGAAACAACGTGGGAGGTGGCGGGTGCATTGCCGTTGCATGAATTGGAAGAACTGGTTGGCACGTCCCTGGCGGCGGAAGGCATTACCACGACGAGCGGTTGGGTAACACACAAGCTGGGCGGTTTTCCCAAAGCGGGCGATACGGTGAAAGTTGCCGCGTACGAACTGCGGGTGGAAGAAACCGACGGAACCCGCGTGGCGCGATTGCGGGTGACGAAGGGTTGAGACGTGCCCAGCTCCGGTAAGGTTGTTTCGGAAATGGGATCATCCCATCGGCGGCCTAGCGCTGCACCCGCGCTCCGCCGCCCCGCATGAGTTTTTCGACTTCGCCTATATCCGCCATTGAAGTATCGCCGGGCGTAGTCATGGCGAGAGCGCCGTGGGCGGCGCCGTAGTCCACCGCTTTTTGCGGATCTCCCATGTTCATCAGGCCATAGATGAAACCGGAGGCAAAACTGTCGCCACCACCGACGCGATCCAGAATTTCCAGATCCGGATACTTGCGGCTTTCGTAGAATTTTCCATCCATCCACGCGATGGCGGCCCAATCGTTGATCGTCGCGGTCTTGGCGGCGCGCAAGGTCGTGGCCGTGGCTTTAAAGTTGGGGAAGGCATTCACCGCCGTCGCGATCATTTTCTTGAACGCGGACACCTCAAGGCGCTGGAGATTTTCATCCGCGCCTTCTACGGGAAGGCCCAAGCAGGTCGTAAAGTCTTCTTCGTTGCCAACCATCACGTCCACAAAGTTGGCGATTGCCGTGTTGACCTGCTGCGCCCGCTCCAGCCCGCCGTTGGCTTTCCAGAGGCTCGGCCGATAGTTCAGATCGTAGCTGACGATCGTGCCGTGTTCTTTGGCTTTTCGGACGGCTTCCAGGACGAGGAGCATCGTCGTTTCGCTCAAGGCTGCGAAAATTCCGCCCGTGTGCAGCCAGCGCACGCCAAGCTGGCCAAAGATGTGATCCCAATCGAAGTCGCCGGGCTTGAGCTGGCTGGCGGCGGTCTGGCCGCGATCAGAAACTCCCACCGCACCGCGGACGCCGAAGCCGCGCTCGGTGAAGTTGAGGCCGTTACGTGTGCCGCGGCCTATGCCGTCGAAGGGCAGCCATTGGATAAATTCCGTGCTGACACCGCCCTGCAAAACAAAATCTTCCAACAAACGCCCCACGTCGTTGTCGGCAAACGCCGTGGCCATGGCGGTTCGCAAACCAAAGCACCGGCGCAATCCACGCGCAACGTTGTATTCACCACCGCCTTCCCAGACTTTGAATTCCCGCGCGGTACGGATGCGGCCTTCGCCGGGATCCAGCCGGAGCATGATTTCACCGAGGGAGAGCAGGTCGTATTTGCAGTCGGCGGCGGGTTTGATGTTCAAAGTTGCCATGGCGGATAAATCTGGAAGAACCACCCGGTGGGGGCAATGAATTTAAGGTCTAAAAATTGCCCGGGAGCAAGGTCAGGATGCGCCCGGTATCGTACCGAGATCAACGTTCTCCTTGACCGTCACAATCCGGTTGCCCCAGCATCGAATCAATTATTGTGGGTAATCAACGCATCATCATCATCGGCGGCGGCATCGTGGGATTGGGCAGCGCCCTCAAGCTGGGGAAAAAGTTTCCCGGCACTCGGGTCACGGTCTTGGAAAAGGAAGCCAAGGTTGGTTTGCACCAAACCGGCAACAACAGTGGCGTGCTGCATTGCGGGCTTTACTACAAGCCCGGTTCGGTCAAGGCGCGGATGGCGGTGCAGGGTGTGCAGGAAATGATCGCCTTCTGCCGCGACAACCATGTGCCCCATGAAATCTGCGGCAAACTGGTTGTAGCCGTGGACGAGACCGAAGTACAGCGGCTGAAAAATCTCCACGCGCGCGGACGGCAAAATGGCTTGCAGGGTCTGGTGTGGTTAAACCGCGAGGAAATGCGGGTGATTGAACCGCATGTCGGTGGCGTGGCGGCGTTGCGGGTGCCACAGGAAGGCATCGTGGACTATCCGAAGGTCTGCGACGCGATGTTGAAGTGCATCGCGGAGCAGGGTGGCAAAG
>JANYBF010000316.1 GCA_025360895.1 Verrucomicrobiota bacterium | reverse complement strand
ATTGGTGCCACCAGAGCGCATGAAACCAATGATTTTACGCGGCAGGCCCGAGCGCCCGCCACCTTGACCCAATGCGAAACGAACCAGCATCAAGTGAAAACAGCTTCCCCGGCTTGAGCCGCGAAGTCCTGGATCGTTGGTGCGAACGTGGCATTCTGGCCTTGGTGCTGGCGATCCTCGTTTACGGACCGCTGGCCCTCGGAGCCGTACGGACCCAGGAATTCCTGGTCGTGCAGGCGTTGACCTTCGGCGTGCTTTTGCTTTGGCTCGCGCGCCTGTGGTTGCATCCCCGCCCCAAGCTCTTGTTGCCGCCGATCAATTGGGCCGTCATCGCGTTTGCCGCTTATGCCGTGGTCCGGTATCTGACGTGCGATGTCGAATACGTCGGCCGGAAGGAGTTGCTACGCATCCTCGTCTATGCCGGGCTGTTCTTTGCGATTCTCAACAACTTGCATCGCCAGGAAGCCACGCAAATCATCAGTTTCACCCTGATCTTTGTGGCAATGGGCATTTCGCTCTACGCGCTTTATCAATTCCTGACCCATTCGAATCACGTATGGCATTTCCCCGTCCGCTTCCGGGGCCGGGCGAGCGGGACTTACATCAGTCCGAACCATCTGGCCGGCTTCCTTGAAATGGTGCTGCCCCTGGCCCTGGCCTATACGTTGGTCGGCCGCAACCGGGTGGTGACAAAGATTTTCCTTGGCTACGCGGCGCTGGCCATGATCGTCGGCATCGTGGTCTCGGGTTCGCGCGGGAGCTGGGTGGCTTGTCTCCTGGCATTGAGTTCCTTGTTCGCCATCTTGTTATTGCAACGCGCCCATCGGCTGCGCGCCGGGCTTTTGCTGCTGGTGTTGGTCGGCTGCGGGGCGTGGGCGGTGGCGCAGACGAACCTTTTCCATTCGCGCATCAACCAGACCGTCGTGAGTGGCCGGGTGGACCTGGATGTACGATTGGTCCTGTGGGAAACGGCGTGGCGCATGTGGCGCGACCATCCTTGGATCGGGGTTGGACCGGGGCATTACGATCATCGGTATCGTGCCTATCGCCCTTCCTCCGTGCAATTGCAGCCGGACTACGCGCACAACGATTACCTCAACCTGCTGGCAGACTGGGGACTTGTTGGTGCAACGATCATTTTATTCGCGATGGTCGCGATGGGGGTGGGGATCGTGAAAGTCTGGAAACATGTGCGCCGGAGCGAGAACGAATCCAGCTCGACCCGCAGCAACAAGTTTGCCTTCGTCCTCGGTGGGATGATTGCGCTGCTTGCTTTGCTCGTCCATGCCACAGTGGACTTTAATCTGCAAATCCCCGCCAATGCCATTCTGGCCGTCAGTCTCGCGGCACTCTTGAGCAGCCACTGGCGATTCGCCACCGAACGCTACTGGTTTTCCATCCGGCTGCCAGTCCGGCTCCTGACCAGCGGCGCGCTCTTGGCCGCAGCGGTTTATCTCGGCCAACAAGAGCTCCGCCTCGGACAGGAATGGGTCTGGCGGGAACGGGCCGCGCACACACCCGAACTCTCGCTCGAACGCGCCGCCTTGCTGGAAAAAGCCATGGCGGCGGAACCAGAGAATTTTGCAACCGCTTATCAGTTGGGCGAAATCTATCGCCGGGAAGCCTTCCGGGGAACGGGCGACTATGAAGCCTTCACCGAAAAGGCGATCGCGGCATATCGGCGCGGCATTGCGAACCATCCCTTCGACAGCGACTATTATGTCGGTTGGGGTATGTGTCTCGATTTCACCGATCGCCACGCGGAGGCAGAACCGGTTTTCTTGAAGGCAGACGAGCTCGACCCCAATGGTTATTTCGTCGCCGCCCACATCGGGCGGCATTACGTGGAGAGCGCCGAATACGCGGCCGCGCGACCTTGGCTGGAGCGTTCGTTGTGGCTTTCCCCGACCAACACCATCGCAGCCAGTCTCCTCCAGCTCGCCAATGCACGGTTGTTGGAAACCGCCACGAACGCCTCGCTCCGTTCCCGACTCAACCAGTAACGCTGACCGATCCCGTGGTCGGCGACCGAAACATTTGGGGATTACAGCAACGGTGAATGGACGCCGGACACCGGCCCGCCGT
>JANYBF010000308.1 GCA_025360895.1 Verrucomicrobiota bacterium | reverse complement strand
GCCGCCACCAACCGCCCGGATGTCACTGCCGACGGTTCGCCACCGAGTGAACCACAACGATGAGACCAAGGATCGGACGCCATATCAGCGCCGGCTTGTTGCTGTCCGTCATCGTGCTTCCAGCCGTGGCCCAAGATCTGGAGCCCACCACGTTTTGGAAACGCATTGAAGACAAGGGCATTTACGAGCGGATCTGGGAGGCAACCCGGCTTTATGAAAATGAAGACAACCCGGTCCTCGAGGCGTTATCCATCATTGGTCGTTATCAAGGTCAATACTGGTCCGTGAATGCCGACCAGGGAAATGCCGCCGGGTGGGAAAATCGGCGTTTTTTTGCCGGTGCGGAAGCGGTGCTGTTCCATGACTTCACCGTTCAGGTGCAGATGAAGTTCAGCGAGAATTTCGATCCCATCTACGACGGCCTGTTCCAGGCCTTCGTCAAGTGGTCGCCGGTTGAAGCGTTTTCCCTGAGTGCTGGCCGGCTGGATTTTAACTTCGCCGGCCTCGAGCGAACGGTTTCTTCGACGAAAATCGTGACGTTCGAACGGGGTCAGCTATCGAATCAATTGTGGCCCGGCGAAGTCGTCGGTGTCGTGGCTCAAGGCCAGTCCGGGGCTTTCTTCTATCGCGCCGGCGTTTTCAGCGGCAGCGTCGGCGAGGAGTTCACGACCTTCGCTGGCGGGTTCGGCGCGGTGGCCGGGGTGGGTTACACTTTGCCTCTGTTTTACCAGGAAGGCAGCCTCCACCTGGATTATCTCTACAACAACGGCAATCCATCGAATAACGCCTTCGAACCCTATAACCACGTCCTCTCGCTGTGGCATCAAGGGCAATCGGGCCCGTTCGGCCTGGGCGTGGACCTGACCGCGGGACATGGGATCGAGGGGAACAAGTCTGTCCTGGGCGTGACCGTTCTGCCAACCTATGTCTTCTGGAAGGATATTGTCCGTAAAGACGACGCCCTGGAAGCGGTACTCCGTTACCAGTATGCCGTCAGCGACGGCGACAACGGGCTGCAACTCCAACAACGCTATGAGCAGGAAGTCGTGCCGGGCGGTCTCGGCCACGCCTACCACGCCATTTATGCCGGCATCAATTACCTCATTTTTGGTGATCGGTTCAAGCTGATGACCGGCGCGGAATATTCCGTTATGAAAAACTCGGCCGTCAATGGCGACACCTACAACGGCTGGACGTACCTGGCCGGGGTGCGGCTTTACTTTTGACTTGGACAGTGCCGGCAAGGATGATGAATGCCGATTCAGTGCGCGCCTTGCGCGCAGCGAGAAAAGCATGAATGTCCCAATCCCGGCGCTCACGTGGCTGCGCAACTACGACAAAAGCTGGCTCCGCGGCGACGTGGTAGCGGCCATCACGCTCGCGGCATATCTGCTCCCCGCCGCACTCGGCGACGCTTCGCTTGCCAATCTGCCACCCGAGGCCGGGCTTTATGCGTGCCTGTTCGGCGGGTTGGTCTTCTGGCTGTTTTGCAGTTCGCGGCACACAGCCATCACCGTCACCTCTGCCATCTCGCTGCTGATCGGGGCGTCGCTTGGTGAGATTGCGGGCGGCGATACAGCTCGCTTCGGCGCGCTGGCAGCGGGTACGGCGTTGCTCGTCGCGGCCATTGCTTTCGTCGCCTGGCTGGCCAAGGCGGGTGTGATCGTGAATTTCATCTCGGAAAGCGTGATGACCGGTTTCAAGTGTGGCGTGGCTCTGTTTCTGGCCAGCACACAACTGCCGAAGCTCTTCGGCTTTCATGGAGAGCATGGGAGTTTTTGGGTCAATAGCGGCTACTTTTTCAAGCACCTTGGTGAAACCAACGCCGCATCCTTGGCCATCGGCGGTATCGCGCTGGCGCTGCTCATTCTCGGGAAAATTTTCCTTAAGCACAAACCGGTGGCACTCTTGGTCGTGATCGGCGGCATTGTCGCCTCGTCCGCCCTCGCGCTTGCCACACACGGCGTAAAACTGCTGGGCGAAGTGCCCCAAGGTTTGCCTGGGATTGGACTGCCCGCGATTCAGTGGTCGGACCTGAATCAACTGCTCCCGCTGGCCATCGCATGCTTCCTGCTGGGTGCAGTGGAAACCGCCGCCATTGGCCGCATGTTCACCGCCAAACACGGCGGACGGCTGGACGCGAACCAGGAATTTCTCGCGCTGGCCGCCGCGAACCTAGCGGCCGGATTGGGGCGTGGCTTTCCCGTCAGCGGCGGTATGTCGCAATCGCTCGTCAACGAAGGCGGCGGAGCGCGCACGCCACTTTCGACTGCGTTCGCCGGAGGTTTCATCCTGGTGGTGGTTTTGTTTTTCTCGCATCTCTTGAGCGCGTTGCCGCAGCCAGTGCTGGCGGCCATCGTGCTTGTGGCCGTGGCGGGATTGTTCCAGGCGTCGGAACTCAAACATCTCTGGCACGCCAGCCGGTCGGAATTTGTCGTGGCCGCGGCGGCGCTGCTCGGTGTGATGACTTCCGGCCTGTTGCGTGGCGTGATGATCGGCGCGATCATATCGCTCGTGCAACTGCTGCGGCGGGCGGCCAATCCGCACGTTGCCTTCCTCGGGCGAATCCCGGGCACGCGCCGTTTCTCGGATCGCGAACGGCATGCGGGCAACGAACTGATTCCGGGCGTGTTGATTTTCCGGCCCGAGGCGAACCTGGTTTATTTCAACGTGGATTCCGTTCGCGACACGATTGCCGACCGGGTGCGCGCCGAAGCCCCGCCGCCGAAGCTGGTGATCATTGATCTTTCGGCCGCGCCACACGTGGACCTGCAAAGCGCCCACACGCTGGCGGCCCTGGCGGACGAACTCACGGCCGCCAGTATCCGCGTGCATGTCGTCGAGACACGCTCATCGGTGCGCGAGCGTTTGCGCGGTGAAGGTTTGGACGCGCGGCTCGGCGGCATTGACCGTTTCACCTCAGTCGCGGATGTGGTGTACAGTGTTCAAAAAACCGGTTGAACTAAACCCACCGATGCTTTCATTGGACCAGCCAGGTTATTACCGGAGTGGTTACGGGATGTGGGAAACCCTCCCCGCATGAAGTCGCCTTTCACCAACCGCAGCATCGCCCGCCGGCTTCAACTGAGCGTCGGGCTGGCCACGGCGCTGGTGCTCGGTCTGGCCGTCTGGTTCAACTACCGCAACGGCCGCGCCGAATTGGAGCAGCAAACCAACGCCAAGGCCGTCTCCGAAATTCGCGCCGCGGCGCGCCGGGTGGATGACTACATCGCGCGCATCGGCGTGTTGCCCCGCAGCACGGCCAGCCGCCAACAGGTGTACGGACGCGATCCCGACCCCGGCATGGTGCCCCTGATGGCTCAACTCCTTTCCCGCATGCCGGAGGATGAAGTGTACGGACTCGCCATGGCTTTCGAGCACAAGAATTGGCAGGAGACCAACGCAATGCCCTGGGTGGATCGCAAGAGCTGGCCGAACCAGGTTCGATTGGATTACGACTATCACGAACCGAAATGGGAATGGTACAGCGGCCCCCAAAAATCCCGGAGCTTTTACATCACAGAACCTTACTTTGACGAGGGTGGCTCTGAAATCACGATGGTCACCCTCGCGGTGCCCATGTTCGAAGCCGGTTCAAACTTCGTCGGTGTCGCCACGGCAGACCTGGCGCTGGATCGGATCCGCGAGATGGTGCGGGCGGCCCGGTTGAGCCGGGCGGCGGAAAGCGGTCGCAGCGGCACCAATGAATACGCCTTCCTCGTCAGCCGCGCGGGGAAAATTCTGGTGCATCCACAGGCGGAACTGATGCTTCGCAAGGGCTTCCCCGGAGCGGACCTGACCAGCCGGCCGGGCGGAGAACTCATCGCCGCCCGGCCGGAAGGCTTCGCGTCGATCCTGATGGAGGGCGAACGAAGGCGGGTTTATTGGGCGACCTTGCCATTAACCGGTTGGAAGATCGTCCTGAACATTTCCGCGGATGAAATTTTGCGTCCCGTACGGGAACTCACATTGCGTTCCACGCTGGTTGGAGTGGCCGGTCTGGTGGTCATGGTGCTGGTCGTCTCCTTCATCGCGCGCCGGCTCGCCAATCCGCTGCTCGACCTGACTCGTGCCGCCGCCGCCATTGAACAGGGAAATTTTCGCGAAGCAGCCTTGGGCGAACTTCCACGCCGCCGCGACGAACTGGGCGAGTTGTCCCGCAGCTTCCAGAAAATGGCGCGCGAAATCCGGGCTCGCGAGCAGAGCCTGGCGGAGTTGAATCAGAATCTGGAAAAGACGGTTCAGGAACGCACGGCGGAACTGGCCTACCGCCTGGCGTTTCAGAAGGCGCTCATTGAAACGATTCCTTATCCGATGTTCGTGAAGGACGCGGCGGGCCGTTTCCTTGGCTGCAATAAGGCTTATGAGCGTGAATTCAACACCACCGCCGATTCGCTCAAGGGCAAGACGGTGCTGGAACTGGATTTTTTACCGGAGGCCGATCGGCGCAAGTTCAACGAGGAAGACCTGACCGTGATTCGAGAAGCGAGCCGCCGGAGCTACGAATTGCCGATTCAGTATGCGGACGGCCAGACGCACATCGCGCTTTATTCCGTGGACGGCTTCCAGCTTACCGATGGCAGCCCCGGCGGATTGATCGGGTTGCTGGTGGATATCACCGACCAGAAGCGCATCGCCGAGGAATTGCGTGAAGCCAAGGCCAGGGCCGAGGCAGCCACGCAGATGAAATCCATGTTCCTCGCGAACATGAGTCACGAAATCCGCACGCCGATGAACGCCATCATCGGCCTGTCGCATCTCGCGCTCAAAACGCCGCTCAACGCCAAACAGCGTGATTACGTTTCCAAAGTTCACAACGCCGGCACGTCGCTGCTGGCGATCATCAATGACATCCTCGATTTCTCCAAGATTGAGGCGGGCAGGCTCGATCTCGAAACCACGGACTTCCGGCTCGACGAAGTCATCAGTTCCGTCACCACGCTCACGGCGCAGAAGGCGCACGAGAAGGGTCTGGAGTTTCTCGTCCACGCGGCGCCCGGTCTGCCTGAAGTCCTGCTCGGCGACCCGTTACGGCTTGGCCAGATTCTCACGAACTTCGTCAATAACGCGGTCAAGTTCACCGAGCAAGGCGAAATCCGGCTGGAAATCGAACAACTCGAACGCACCGGCGGAAAAGTTCGACTCAAGTTCTCCGTCCGCGACAGCGGCATCGGCATGACGAAGGAACAGTCCGCAAAACTTTTTCAGCCCTTCACCCAGGCCGACATGTCCACCACGCGCAAACACGGCGGCACGGGGCTGGGCCTCACCATTTGCCGCCGGCTCGTTGAGTTGATGGGCGGACGGATCTGGCTGGAAAGCGAGCCTGGCGCCGGCAGCACCTTTTATTTCACCGTCTGGCTTGGTGTCAGCTCGACCACCGGCACGGGAAAAATCATTCCCGAAAAATTAGCCCAGCTCCGGGTGCTCATCGTGGATGACAATTCCGCTGCGCGTGAAATCCTGCAAGAGCCTTTGACTGCGGTAGCCAGCCGCGTGGATGCGGTCGCATCGGGAAAAGAAGCGCTTGCCCTCATTCAGCAACACGACACGACCGACCCTTACGATATTGTGTTCATGGACTGGCGAATGCCGGGCATGGATGGTTTGCAGGCCAGCCGCCACATCAAGAGCAACGAAACCTTGAAACATCAGCCCGCCATCGTGCTCGTCACGGCGTTTGGACGCGAAGAAGTGCGGGAGGAAGCCGAGCGATTGCAACTGGATGGCTTTCTTGTCAAACCCGTTACCAAGTCCATGATCGTGGACACGCTCGTGAATGTGTTCGCGCAGGAGGGCGAGGCTGCCAGCGCCACGACGGAAGGCGAGCAAGCCCTGCGCTTGCGCGGTGCACGGATTCTTTTGACCGAGGACAACGACATCAACCAGCAGATCGCCGTCGAATTGCTCGAAGGCACGGGCGCGACGGTGACGGTGGCCAACAACGGACGCGAGGCGGTGGACATTTTGTTCAATGGTCCGCAGCCTCCGCCCTTCGATGTCGTGTTGATGGACCTCCAGATGCCGGTGATGGACGGACACCAGGCGGTGGCGAAGATTCGTTCCGACGCCCGCTTCGCCAACCTGCCGGTGCTTGCGATGACCGCCCACGCGACCGTTGAGGAACGCCAACGCTGTCTCGCCGAAGGGATGAACGATCATATTTCCAAGCCGATTGACCCGGACAACTTGTTTGAAACGGTGGGGCGGTTTTTCAAACCCAGCGCAGCCGCAGATGTGGCGCAGACTTCCAAGTCTGCTGTACCGCAGGTTTCAAAACCTGCGCCGCCGCAGGAAGTTTCACCGCCTGCCGATTTGGAAATCGGCGGTACAGCAGGTTTGGGAACCTGCGCCACGATTCCTGGTCTCGATACGAAGGACGGCCTGACCCGGGTTGCCGGAAACCGGAAGTTATATCTGAAACTGCTGCATCAGTTCGTCGAGCAACAAGGTCCTTCCGTGGGGGAAATCACTGCTGCACTCGCCGCTGGTGATGTCGCGCTGGCCGAGCGGCTCGCCCACACGCTCAAGGGCGTGGCTGGTAACATCGGCGCGAAGTCGGTCCATGGCGTCGCTGCGGTTTTGGAGAAAGTCATCCGCAGCCAGGCGGCGTCTGCAGAAGTGGATTCCGCAAAACAACAAGTCGCCGCAGCCTTGGATTCGTTGATGGCGGGGCTGAATGCCGGACTGGGTTCGCTCGCAGCGAAGCCAACCACGGCCACGCCCGCGCCAATGGTTGATCCCGCGAAGTCGCGGGAAACCGCTGTGCAATTGAGCAAGCTACTTTCGGAGTTCGATCCGGGCGCGGCGGATTTCATCGAGGCAAATCGCGTGGCGTTGCAGCCGTTGTTCCAGGATGGACCTTGGGCGGAGTTTGAAAAGCTCGTACAAGGCTATTCTTTCGCCGATGCGCAGATGCAGTTGGAACAACGACTCAAGACGTTTTCACTCGCATGAAAAACCTTTCTGACTGCCGCGTGCTGCTGGTGGATGATGCCAAGGCCAACCTCGACATCCTGGTCGAAGGCTTAAAGGCGGATCACAAATTGAGTCTCGCCTTGAACGGCGAGATGGCGTTGCAGATTGCCGCCAAGATGCCCCCCGATCTGGTGTTGCTCGACATCATGATGCCGGGCTTGGACGGTTACGAGGTTTGCCGCCGTATGCGTCAGATGCCGGAAACCGCCGAAGTGCCGATCATGTTTCTGTC
>JANYBF010000306.1 GCA_025360895.1 Verrucomicrobiota bacterium | reverse complement strand
GCCGTGTTTGGCGTCGGCCACGTCCAGCGCGTCGAGGAGGAGCAGGTATCCCAGATGAAAGATGCGCGCCTTGATTTTTTTGAAATCCAGATTCGCACCGCCCCAGAGCGCGTTGGCCCCGCGGGCGTGGAAAAATGTTCGCCGCCCCGAGGCCCGCTCCGTCATCACGTCGGTGTAGGAGGTGACCGCTTTGGGGGTTTGATTCAGGTAACGCACGTCAATCTTCTGCCGGCGGCAGTGCGCGAGGATTTGCGCCCCGTTGGCATCCTGCCCGACGAGGCCGGCGGCGAGGAGGGGGAAGGCGGCCCCCGATTGGGCGAGATCCATCAAAACATTGTACGGCCCGCCGCCCGTGCCGGTGGATTCGGCAAGGATGCTGGCGAGTTGCTCCGGCGGCGGATAGCTATCAATGAGTTTGACGCGGTCAATGATCCAGTTGCCGCCGGCGAGAAGGCCGCGATGCGCGCTGGAGGATTTGGTTTTCATGGTGAATGCCCCGGTGTTGCAAGATCAGTGAACAAAAATACCCGAACGCCTGGCAAGTGTTTTCTCGAAGCCAGTCCAGCGTCCGGGGCTTCTGGCTGGCATCGGAGCGGTTGGGCTGACGGGGCTTTTTTTCTCCATTCCCAGCAAGAAATGCTTTTCAAACGGGCGGGCCACCGCTATTTCTGCTGCGTGGCCACGCAGTTGCACCAAGGCGAGAAGACACTCCGGGGCATCCCGGTGTCCGCTGGCGTGTGCCGGGGTAAAATTCTCGTACTCGATAAAGCCCGCCACACAATCGAGCAACGCCCACTGGCCGAAGTTGACTTACCGGAGGAAATCAACCGCCTCCAACGCGCGCTGGTGCTTACCCGCGAGCAACTTCAAGACGTGCAGCGGCAACTCGCACTCAGCCTCGGGGCTTCGCACGCAAGTATCTTCGATGCGCATTTGCTCGTACTCGAAGACCCGGCCTTGATTGACGAGACGGTGCGCGTCATCCAGCAGGAGAAGGTCAACGCGGAATACGCGTTCCACCGGGTCACGGAACGTTACGCCACCGCGCTGGCGAAGGTCGCCGACGAGTATCTCCGCGAGCGCACGACCGACATGCGGGACGTCAGCACGCGGGTGATCAATAATTTGCAGGGGCGCGATGAGCAGGTGGACCTCCGCCATCTCGCCGAGCCGTGCATCATCATCGCGCACGATCTCACGCCGTCGAAAACCGCACAGATGGACCGCAAACAGGTGCTGGGGTTCGCCACCGACATCGGCAGCCGGACGTCGCATACGGCGATCATGGCGCGATCCCTCCGCATCCCGGCGGTGGTGGGGTTGAAAAATGCGAGCGCCGAACTTAAGAACGGCGATTATGTCCTGCTCGACGGGTTCAACGGCGTCATCATCGTCAACCCGACGGATCAAACCCTTTTTGAATACGGCCAGTTGATTCGCAAGCAGGTCACGCTCGAAGAAAAACTTCGCGAGGCGTTGAATCAACCCGCCATCACGCTGGACAACCACCACGTTTTAATTTCCGCCAACATCGAGCAAGCCGCTGATGTCGAGACCGTGAAAACGAGCGGGGCGGACGGCGTGGGACTGTTTCGCACGGAATACCTGTTCATCAATCGCGACGCTCCCCCGGGTGAGGACGAACAGTATCAGGCGTATCATACGGTGGCGGAGGCGCTCAAACCCAGCCCCGTGGTCATTCGCACGCTCGATCTGGGCGGCGACAAACTGCTTTCGTCGCTCGCGTTGCCGACGGAGATGAACCCGTTCCTCGGCTGGCGGGCGATCCGGTTTTGTCTGGAGCACGAGGAAATTTTCCGGGCCCAGTTGCGGGCAATCCTGCGCGCCAGCGTCGCCGGCAATGTAAAAATCATGTACCCGATGATCTCGGGCCTTGATGAATTGAAACAGGCCAATGCCTTCCTCGCCCAATACAAAACCGAGCTGCGGCAAGAGGGAGTGGCATTCGATGAACAACTGGAAATCGGCGCGATGATCGAAATCCCGGCGGCGGCCCTCATCGCGGATGCGCTCGCAAAACAGGTGCAATTTTTCAGCCTCGGCACGAATGATTTGATCCAATACACGCTGGCCGTGGATCGCATGAACGAAAAGATCGCGCATCTTTACGAGCCAACGCACCCCGCCATCGTGCGCCTGATCAAACTGACCGTGGACGCCGCCCGGACCCATAAAATCTGGGTCAGCCTCTGTGGTGAAATCGCGGGGGATCCCGCCCTGGTGCCGTTGTTGATCGGCCTGGGGGTGGATGAGTTAAGCGCCGCACCGCCGTTGCTCGCGCAAATAAAATATCTCATTCGCCGGCTCAAGCTGTCCGATGCACGCGAACTCGCGACGTTTGCCTTGGGCTGCGAATCGGCCACGGAAATTCTCGCGCGCAGCCTGGCGATCGCGCAACGCGCCGCCCCCAGTTTGTTCGATACCAAAACATGAAAGTCATCATCCTCGCGGCTGGTTACGCCACCCGTCTGTATCCGCTCACCCTCACCCAACCCAAGCCGCTCCTGCCCGTCGCCGGCAAGCCGATGATTGATCACGTCATTGACAATCTCGCGCCCATCGGCGGCATTGACCGCATTTACGTCGTCACCAACGCGAAGTTCGCCGGTCATTTTCAAACGTGGGCCGACGATTACCGCGCCAAAAAGGCGAAACTCGATTTCACCGTCGTCAACGACGGTTCGACGGACGATACAAACAAGCTCGGCGCCATTGGCGACATCCACTACGTGCTCCAGACGCAGAACGTGGACGATGATCTTATTGTCGTGGCCGGCGACAATTTGTTCAGTGAAAAGCTGCCCGCATTCGGCACGTTCTGTCGCGAGAAAAACGCTCCGGTGCTGGCCGTCTATGACGTAGGGAATCTGGAGGAGATCAAGAAATACAACGCCATCACGATGGACAGTGAAGACCGGATCACGTTCTTTGAAGAAAAACCGAAGTCGCCGAAGAGCACACTTACCGGCATCGCGTTGTACTACTATCCGAAGCACACGCTTCCCCTCATTCGACAATACATCGCCGAGGGGAACAACCCCGACCAACCCGGCCGGCTCGTGCAATGGCTCTATCCGCGCACGGCGGTTTACACCTGGCGCGTGCCGGGCCTGTGGTACGACATCGGGTCGAAGGAAACGCTCGACGAGGCGAACAAGATATTCGCCGGGAAATAAGGGATGGCGACCGCTTCGTTTCATGAAATTCTGCCGGTGCTGCAAACGGCCATCGGTCCAGTGATTCTCATTTCCGGCATCGGCCTGCTGCTGCTCACCATGACGAACCGCCTTGGGCGGGCCATTGACCGTGCCCGCCAACTGGCCCGCGACTTGGACACGCTCACCGGCCCCGATCGCGATCCGATCCTCACCCAGGTCGCCATCATTTATCGCCGGGCGCGGCTGCTGCGGATCACCATCGCCCTGGCCGGATTGAGCGTGTTACTGGCGGCGGTGCTGATCATCGCGTTATTTTTCACGGCCTTGCTCCACTGGGAGCAAGGGTTGCCGGTGAGTCTGATTTTCATCGCGTGCATGGGTGCTTTGATCGTGTCGCTGACCACGTTCATCTATGATATTCACTTGTCCCTCGTGGCACTGAAATTGGAACTCATCCAGGTGAAGCCGGACCTGGTCTGACCGCGCCGCCAGCGGCAAGGTGGAATCGGCGACCGGAATTGGCTTGCTCCGGAGGCAGGTTGCGCGTATTTGAAAATGGCAGTTACGTGGTTGTGCCCACGTGGCGGAATTGGCAGACGCGCTAGATTCAGGTTTCCATTTTTGGCACTTTCTTCGGGTTGCATTTCATCACTCTAAACTGCGTTCACACTATTGATTTTATTGGCTGAAATCACTTTTTAACCTTTCGGCTCAATGCCTCGTTGATTGGCTCGAAAAAGGTGGAACTCTAGCACAAACTCTAGCACAGGCTTCATCACTTCTGGAAGGAGTCGTCGAAAACACTCCCCGATCGCGTTCCCGTGCTCGTCATGCGCCTTGCGGAATTCAGGCCAACCCTCGGGCCGTTATCTTTCCTCGGGTTCTGCCGATGCTTGAGCTTGGCCACTCGGTGCGCCTCGACTTGTTCAAGAAATTCCTGCGCTGTCAGCCAGGAGCGTTTCTCACCGCTGGTATCTTGAACCGGTAGCTCGGCGCCAGCATTACCTAGAACATTCATGGCCTCACCTCCTTCCGCGCAGGCACCTTGTGTTCTTTGGCAAACTCGCCGGCGACGGCGCGGCGGTGGAATTCATCAATCGCCGCCTGGGTGAGATATTGGCGGCCAGCGATGTTGACGGTCCTGAGCCAGCCGCGCTTGCGCCAGCGCCAGGTCGTGCAGGCCGTGACGCCGACCCGTTCCATCCATTTCTGGAGGCTGATGACGGTCTGACCGTTCGCCGGATTTGCTGTAGAGTTTGTGTCCACACGCGCACCCTAATTGCGCGTGCTGAACCCGTCAG
>JANYBF010000261.1 GCA_025360895.1 Verrucomicrobiota bacterium | reverse complement strand
GACAGCTCAGCCCGGTACTTATTGGTGGTGTTGGTACGGGCGATCCAAAACCCAGCCGTTTTGCGACGGCGCTCACAAGGGCAAGGGCTTCACACCGCTCAAGGTGGAGCTACCGAATTAAAAGCCGGGGCGTGGTGGGGTTGCAAGCCTACGAAGAACGGGGCATCCTGCGATGGCTGGCATGCAAAGTTGGATGCGGCGGGGACGTGACCAGATGTTTGGGCGTGGGCGGGTCGCAGCCCGGCCTTAACGCCAAACGGTTTCATGGCGTCAGCCGCGCCGTTTAAAAAGTTCGCTCGGGTCGGCCATGTTCATGACCGAAAGATCGAGGCCGGCACCCGGATCGCGCTCTTGGGCGGCTTGGAGTTGGGTGGCAATATCCGTTCGCGCTTCCGTGGCATGGTATTTTATTACGCCCACGCCCACTTTGGAGGGAAAGATCACCATCAGCAGGCAGGATTCGTCAATGTTCGCAACGAACATGCTGAAGTTTTCGCCCTGTTGATAAACGCTGTCGAAATTTTCCTCATGGACGAGGTTGGCAATTGTTTGATTGGCCATGTACGCGCCGGACGCCAGAGCGGCGATGGTGGTCAGGTCAAACCGGCGGGCGTCGCCGTGGTGGGCGATGAGGAAACCGCCCTTGTCAATCACGAGCGCCGTGGCGGCGTCGCTGCGTTCCAGATACTCGCGCAAAATATCGTCGATTCGCTGTACGTCTTCCTCAAAGAGTTGGGGGAGAGTTGCCATATCATGCATACTGCGGTGTACTGCGGTTAATGAACTTGTTGAGCAACATGCGGGTGATCATGTTGAGCGTCTCGAACACCCCTTCACACTTGTGCGCGGCGCCGCCGAAAGAGGGCACCTGAACGGCGCGATTATTCAGCAAGAAATCCATGTATTCAATGGGCGCGGCGTTCGGCAGGTCGCGCTTGTTGTACTGCAGGACGTAGGGAATGTCGTCGAGATTGAGCTTCAACGCCTTCAAGTTGTCCGCGAGGTTTTGCAGACTTTCCACGTTCTCGGTCATTTTCTCGTATTGCGAATCCGCCACGAACACGATCCCGTCCACTCCACGGAGTACCAACTGGCGCGTCGTGTTGTAAATGACCTGGCCCGGCACCGTATAGAGCTGGAATTTCGTTTTGAATCCCTTGATCGACATGGCCTCGATCGGCAGGAAGTCGAAAAAGAGCGTGCGGTCCGAGCTGGTGGCGAGGGAGACGAGTTTGCCCTTGCTGCCGGCGGCGGTCTGCACGTGGTCGTGAACTTGCACGAGGTTGGTCGTCTTCCCGCACATGGCAGGGCCGTAATAGACGATCTTGACCTGCAGTTCTTTGGTCGCTTGATTGATGATGGCCATAGTAAATTACTTTTTCTTGCGATCGAGTTCCACCGCCAAGGCAGCCAGTTGCGCGGTGGGCAAAGGTTGGGCCGCGTGGCCGAAGGCGGCAAAGAAAATGGCGTTCACGCGGAAGATTTTCCACGGCACGTTCCCGACGGTAAAATTGAGATTGTTCAGCTCGCCGATGCGCAGTTCCTTGGTGCATTGGCTGACTTTGGAATAAATCTGCGGCAGGAACGCGGCCAACGTGTCGCCATTCATTTCCGCCGGAATGCGGCTGGCCACCATCAGGCCGTCAGGCAGGGCAATGAGCGCGCCGACCACGCCTTCCAATCCTGCCGCCCGCGAAACGATTTCATTTGGCGAAGCATACCGGCTCACGAACTCCGTGCCGGATGAACCCTGGCGCTTGATTTCCTCGGCGTGAAGCCGGGTCGTGTCCGAAACGTCGTCCCAGATGTAATAGTTCGTATCGGCCGGTTTGGGCGCCGAAGCCACCCCCAACTGAATCGGTGATTCGGGCGGGGCGGCGGGCGGGATCATTTCGATCGGGGCCACCGGCACAACGGGCACCACCGCTTCGATGGCGGGCCGCTCAACTTCCGCCGGCGTGGCGTCCGGCTGCGGGAACCCGAAAAACAGATTCGGAATCTCCTCGTCCACCTCGGCCTTGGCCGGGGCTTGGGCGGCAACCTTCTTCCGGGCGATAAACAACGGGGCGATCACCTTGAGCGGCAGTTCCAGTTCCACGGCGTCATGCACGGAGGCTCCGGGTACGGTGGCGGGACGAATCCAGGAGCGCAGTATTTTCCACGGGAACACGACGCGACCTTGGCGCAAGGCGGCTTCGACTTGGTCGGTGGGTAAAGCCAGTCGGGCATCCGTGAGCTTGTTTTGCACAATCTCCCGACGCACGGCATCGGGCCAGTTTTCCCAAAGTTCTTTCAAGGCGGCGGCGATGACTGAATTGCTCGACGCAGGAGACGGCTGCCAAGCGGTCGCCGGCGCCGGTTGCTGGCGGGGCGGCGCTGGGGTGAACTGTGCTGATGTCGCAGGTCGTGCCTGGGGCGCCGCCGGTTGCGGCCGGGGCGCGGACGCTGGCGGCTGTTTCAGGTAAGAGAATGGAATCGGTGCGGCGGGCGGCAGGGTGGCGGGGGCCGGCGGGGGCGTCGAGGCGGAGGTGATGGAGCCGCGCACCGGTCGGGAATGACCGGGCGCGGGTTTGCGCGGTGCGGCCGGAGTTACCGGCTGCGCGTTCCCCACCGAAAGTTGGCTGCCTTTGCCGATCTCATCAAAGGGGCTGCTGATTTCGTCAGGCACTTCGACTTGGCGTTGGGCGGCACGCCGAACGAGCAGGGCGGGATTGAGGCGGGATAAAATTTCTCCGAGCGGGAGGGCGACGGGGACGCGGTCGCTCTCAATGCCGGGGGCAAAGACTTGGGGGGCGGCGGCACGGATGTCGCCGAAGGGAACTTGGACGACGCCTTGGCCGAGTTGGGACAGGACTTTGTCCAGAGCGATGGTAATTTCGCGGCCGCCGACGGACTGAATCCGAATCTTGGCGCGCAGTTCCATGGGGAAACCATTGAGGACGGCTTGGAGAGGGATGGTGACGCCGGGCACACTATGCGAACCGTTCGAACCGTTGGCGTGCTTGAGGGCAGGCGGCGGCGCGACGGCGACCGGGGGCGGCGGATTGAGGGCGGGCGCGGCGGCTAAAGTATCGGTTTCGCCATAGGGCGATTGGGTGGCGGACACTGGGGCGTCTTCGGTTTCCGACTTGCGGAAAATCCCTTTCAGGTAGCCAAATAAGCCCGACTTGCCGTTGTTAGATGATGCTCTCATGTTCGTTGCCATCGTTCAGCTCTTAGACCGTTCCGGTTTTGTTTTGCAACTGCAACGCAGTCCGGCGGGCTTTGAAAGCTTCCGGTCCGAGTTACGATTAGTTAGGCAAAACATCACAACTGTTTTCATTTACGACTTACCGACACCTTTGCAGCAACTGTGCCACAAGACATTTGAAGACGTGGGAATATGGAAACGGTTCGGGGCAACGGTTCGGGGACAAGATATCGTACAGGCGGCAGGGGGAAACAGTGAAGGGCCAGGGATTGTGGAGGCCGCAGCCGCAAAAGGCATACACGTCATCAGTGAAAAACCTATGGCG
>JANYBF010000238.1 GCA_025360895.1 Verrucomicrobiota bacterium | reverse complement strand
CAACTCGACCTCCTGCTCCCCCATGCGGAAGCGCGCCGAGCTATCGAGCGGCGAGAACAACTCCAGGCGCTCGTGCCACGTCGCGCCGCGTGTGTGCCGCCGCGAGCTATAGTGGAATAGCTTAATGAGCAGCGGGAACTCTTCGTCCAGTTCGACGGCGTAACGCCCGTGCGAGTCGAGTTGCCCCGCGATGTTGTGCGGTTCAAACCGCAGGCGCGCCACAACGCTCAGGAGGTCCCGCCACGCTTTCATCGCTTCTCCTTCGGTAATGTGAGCAAATGATAGATCGGCAACTTAAGAAGCGTGAAGCCCTCAGTGGTTTCGTTCGAACTGTTGGACCCGCGCGCCGGATAATTGCTCATGGCGAAGACGATGGCCAACTCTCAGGTAAGTTTCAACCCTAGCAGCCTGTCGGACTTAGGGATCGAAAATATTTTAAAATAAATTGAACAAATGAGGGGCGGCAGGGATCGGATCACCATGGCTGCACGTTTTGTCAATTTGGACCGCCAGACGCCGATGTTTCTGCCCTGCGATCTGCGCGAGTGGGTGCCCGATGACCACATCGTTCATTTCATCCTGGATGCGGTGGAGCAGATCCCGACCACCCACTTCCAGGTCAATGACCGTGGCACCGGCAGCGAGCAATATCCGCCGACGATGATGCTGGCATTGCTGATTTACTGTTACGCCACCGGTCGGTTTGGCTCCCGGACCATCGAAGCCGCGACCCACAGCGACCTGGCGGTGCGTTATCTGTGCGCCAATTTTCATCCTGATCATTCTTCCATCTGCGAGTTCCGGGCGGTCAATGGGGCCGCGTTCCGGGCGGCCTTTGTGAGCGTTCTGCAACTGGCCCAGCAACTGCGGTTGACCAAAGTGGGAGCGGTGAGCGTGGATGGGACCAAAATCCAGGCCAACGCCAGCAAGCACGCGGCGGTGAGTTACCAACGGGCCGGGGAGATGGTGGAGCAGTTGGAACTGGAAGTGAAGGAGTTGATGGAGCGGGCCGAGCAAGCCGAGGCCAATGAAGCCAAGGAGACTTTGGATATTCCAGCGGAACTGGCGCGGCGGGAAAAGCGGGTGGCGGCGTTGAAACAAGCTCGACAGGTCATTGAGGAGCGGGCCAAGGAGATGGCGGCAGCCCAGCAAGAGGAGTATAAAGCCAAAGAGGCCAAGCGGCAGGCACAGCGGGAGGCGGGGCAAAAGCCACGGGGGCCGGAGCCGACTCCGCCGAGTGAGATGCCCGATTCAAAGGCGCAGTACAACTTCACCGATCCGGAAAGCCGGATCATGAAGGCGGGCAACGGGCAGCATTTCGAGCAGGCCTACAATGCGCAGGCGGCGGTGGATGAGCAGATGTTGATCGTCGGGGAGCGAGTGAGCGTGGCCCCCAACGACAAAGAGGAGTTGGCACCGACGGTAGCGGCGATCAGTCCAGTTGTAGCAGCGGAAGTCAAATCGGTTTTGGTAGATAGTGGATTTTACAGTGAAGCAGCGGTGGCGGTGGTGGAGGAAACACCAGAAGGTGCGGCGACGGGTGTTATAGTATATGCGGCTGTGGAAAAGCATTCTCATCACAAGACGGTGGCCGACTTGCTGCCGCAGCCGGAGCCAGCGGCACCGGGTCCGGAAGCTTCGGCCAAGGATGTTATGGCGCACCGCTTGAAAACCGAACCGGGCAAGACGCTCTACAAATTGCGCAAGCAGACGGTCGAGCCGGTCTTTGGGATTATTAAAGAAGTGATGGGATTTCGGCGGTTCCTGCTCCGGGGGCGAGCCAAGGTCGGGCTGGAATGGACACTGGTCTGTGTGAGTTACAACCTCAAACGGATGTTCACGCTCAAAAATCTGGTTACAACGGGATAAAATGAAGAAAAAGGGCTGATCTGAGCGAAAAACAGACGTGAACCGCATCCGAAAGCGGGTAGGGCCTGCGGCAAGCTGAAAAAAAACGATTTTCTGCCAGCGGCTGGAGCCGCAATAGGTTCGCGCTACCAAAATCGTTTTCTAAGTCCGACAGGCTGCTAGGAACGGGAGGAACTAATGGCGACGGAGCGATTCGTTGTGCGTATCTGGGAAGCAACGCGGTCTTAAGCGGCTTCACCCTAACAAATGGACATACGCGCACGAGCGGCGATCCTGGCCTTGAGCAAAGCGGAGGGGGGCTGTGGTCCGAGGGGAACGGGACGGCGACGAATTGCATCCTCACTGTCAATTCCTCCTACTATTCTGGCGGCGGGGCATATTCTGGAACCCTCAGCACATGTATTTTGACCGGCAATTCAACCGGCGTGGCGGGCGGAGGGGCCTATGGTGGCCTGCTC
>JANYBF010000169.1 GCA_025360895.1 Verrucomicrobiota bacterium | reverse complement strand
CCTCGCGCAAGGCACGCTTTATCCCGACGTGATCGAATCCGTGCCCATTGCGCGAGGAACTTTGCCTTGCCGGCCCGCTTGGTCGCGGCTTGAAAAACTTCGATGAACGTCTTGCCGATGATCTTACGCTTGCGTTCCGGGTCCGTGACGCCTTTGAGTTTTCGCAGGAACAATGCGGCGGAGTTTTCGTACTGCAACTTCACCTTGAAGTTACGGCCAAAAACTTCCTGCACCACTTCCGCTTCCCGCGCGCGGAGCAGGCCGTTGTTGACGAAGATGCAGGTGAGTTGATCGCCGATGGCCTTGTGCAACAGCGCCGCCGCCACGCTGGAATCCACGCCGCCACTCAGGCCAAGGATCACTCGTTCTGTGCCGACCTGCGCACGAATTTCCTCGACCGCCTGTTCGACGTAGTTGCGCATCGTCCAGTCCTTGCCGCAGCCGCAGATGCCATGGACGAAGTTGCTGTAAATCTCGCGACCGCGCGGCGTGTGGGCGACTTCGGGATGGAATTGCAGGCCGAAGAATTTCTGCGCGCGGTTTTCGATGGCGGCGAATTCCGAGTTCTCCGTGACGGCCACGGGTTTGAAGCCGCGCGGTAACTTGGTGAGTTTGTCGCCGTGGGAATTCCAGACCTGCAAACTCGCGGGCAGTTTTGCAAACAGTGGGCAGCGGTCATCCTTCACCTGCAATGTGCCTTTGCCGTATTCGCGCTTCAGGCCTTTCTCGACTTTGCCGCCGAGGAAGTGCGCGAGCAATTGCACGCCATAACAGATCCCCAGCACCGGCACACCGAGGGTAAAGATATTTTTGTCCGGCAGCGGCGCGTCCGGGGTGTAAACGCTGGACGGTCCGCCCGATAGGATGAGGCCGCTGGGTTTAAGCGCGGCGATTTTAGCGGCGGTCGTATTGAAGGGCAGGATCGTGGAATACACGTTGCACTCACGGATGCGCCGGGCGATGACCTGCGTGTACTGCGAGCCAAAATCAAGGATGACAATTTGTTCAATCATGGATTCGTGAATTCCGCCTTCCGGCGAAAGACATTTGATACGGGATGCGGGCTGGGGGATGCAAGTTTGTTGCGTCGTCGGCAGGGTGCATTTTGCTATTTAGGTGGGGCGGGCGTCCTCGCGCGCCGGCTCGTCAGTAGCCTCGCCCCACCAAACTGTGCCACCACGCGTCGCCGGGGCATGAAATTAACTTTCCGCTTCGACAATCATCTTCACCACTTGCGCCGCGGCGGCGAAGCCAAACGCCCCGGTCACAAAGGTCGCCGTGCCGTAGCCACTGCGGCAGTCGAGGCGGAGCCGGGCGTCGGGTTCGCGCAGGGCACAAATGGTGCCGTCGCTGGCGGGGAATACCTGGGGTTCCGGCGAATAAACACAGTCAACGCCAAAACTCTGCTTCAGGTCGCGCGGGAATTCATGCTCCGTTCGTAGAATTTTTCGGACGTTTGACAATAGTCCGTCGTGCGACGCGCGGGCGAGATCAACTACGCGGATGGCGGTGGGATCCCGGCGTCCGCCCGCCCCGCCGACGGTGAGAACGGGGAGCTTCCGTTCGCAGCAACGGGCAATCAGGAGCGCTTTCATGGCCTTGGTGTCAATGGCATCGAGGACGCAATCATATTTTGGGGCCAGGAGTTGTTCTGCCGTGGTAGCCGTGAACAGCATTTGTCGGGCGTGAACCACGCCGTCGGGGTGGATGAGTTGCACGCGTGCAGCCATGACTTCAACCTTGGGTTTGCCGAATTCGCCGGTGACGGCGGGAAGCTGGCGGTTGACGTTGCTGATGCAAACGTCATCCAAGTCCACCAACGTAAGCGTGCCGATACCGGAGCGGGCCAGCGCTTCGACGGCCCACGAGCCGACGCCCCCGATCCCAATGAGGCAGACATGGGCCCGGCGCAGCCGCGCCTGACCCTCCACACCGAACAGCCGACGGATTCCCCCGAAGCGGGCATCGTAGTTTTTCATCCACCGACGGGATACGAGGGGCGGGAGGATTTCTCAAGCGAATCCGTACGGTTGGGATTTTCTGTTTCGGCCGGCCGGGCGAAGCCGGCTAAAGCCGAAGCCAAGGTGGCTTAAATTATCCGGCGCCGTCAAACGTCAACTAAGTGTGAGGCATTTTGGCTGGACTTGGCAGGCGGGGCGCGGGCATTTTAGGTGCCGGCGCTGGGTCATCGCCGGGAAAAACTTAACCTGATGAAATTGTTCTCTTCGACTAATCGTTTGGCGTTTGTCATTGCCTGTTCGCTTTGCAGCACGACCGGCTTGCACGCCGGTTTTGTTTATGAAACCGACAAGGAGTTCCTCACCACTGGCGACTTCGACGGCGACGGAAAGCTGGACCTTGCCATTGTGGATAAAGCCACGGGCCGGGTGCGCCTCGGCTACCGGGTCTCGGATGATTATTTCAATATGCCCGACTGGCGGGCGGGTGGGGTGAAGGATCCGACGGGAATTGCCGTGGGCCGGTTGATTGATGAAAAACACGATTCCCTCGCCCTCGTTGCGATGGACGCGACCCAGATTTCGCTATTTGATGCGTCAAGTCGGAGCGTGCCCACGGACCCGGTCAATATTCCTGGCACGGCGCTCGGTCCGAGCGCGGTGGCCATCGTGGACGTGGGCGGCGCCGGTAACACGCCATTGCCAGATATCTACGTTGCGAGCAACTTAAACCCCGATCCCACACCGAATCGGGTCACGCTTTTCCGCAACGCGGGCAAGACTTTTACGCAGATTTCCGAGACGCCCGTGACCGGCTCGGAAACGCACGCGAATCGCTTCGCGCTCACGACCGGTGGGCCGGAATTTGTTGTTACCATTTCCAGCGGGGAGAAGGGTGACCGCCTGCAGGCGGAGAAGCTCGATAGCGGCAAGCTGGAGGAAGTGTTAAGTATCGGTGATTTACCGGCGGGAGCAGATTATGTGGTGGGAAACTTTCGCGGAACCGCGCTAAGGGATTTTATTTTCTACACCAGCGGAGAGAGCGAGTTGCGGGTCAGCACGGTGGAGGCAGCGGGCGACGGCAAGTTTAAAGCTTCCCCCTTCAGGACGCTGAGTCTCACGCGTCCGATCAAGCAGCTTGTGACCGTGGACGGTGAAAAGAAGAGCCGCCTGCTCGCGATTTTTGGCACTAACGAACCGGCGGAGCTGCTCGACTTTGACGCGGTGAATGCGCCGGTGCTGGTGCAGCAACTTTGGGGGGCCACAAACAAATGCCTCAGTGCGGCGGTAACATTCCCAAATGCGATAGTTTTGGTTTCGTGGGACTATTCCTCGGTTGCCAAAGGAAGTCGTGAAGTTTCGGCTTATCGAACCTATTCCTTAGCAGACGGGAGTTTCGTGTCCGGGGCTTCTGGGGCGCTCGCTTCGCTCGCCAACCGCGATGACTCCACCGTGCCGGAAATTGCCGCCCGGATTGTAGCCACCACCAAGGAGAAATCCGCTGCGGACATGAAGGCGTACACCAATTTCATTCCCGGTTCGGAGGTCACCTACCAGATGGTGCCGATTCCCGCCGGCGAATTCCTCATGGGCAGTCCGGATAGCGAGAAGGATCGCAAGCCGGACGAAGGTCCGCAGCATCAGGTGAAAATCTCCCCGTTCTGGATGAGTCCTTACGAGGTGACTTGGGAGGAATATCTTCTGTTCCAGTATGTGGATGACGAACAAAATCTCCGCGCCTCCCACCCGACGGATGCGGCGGTAAATAAGGTGTCCGATGCGGTCACCCGTCCGTCGCGCCCATATCCGGACATGAGCTTCGGCATGGGTAAGAAAAAAGGGTTGCCGGTGATTTCCATGACACAACATGCCGCCAGCAAGTACTGTCACTGGCTCAGTGCGAAGACTGGGCACTTCTACCGCCTGCCGACGGAAGCGGAATGGGAGTATGCCTGCCGGGCTGAAACCACGACGGCGTACTCATACGGCGAAAATCCGCAGGAACTGCCTGACTACGGCTGGTTCTTCGACAATAGCGATTCCAAGTATCAAAAAGTTGGCAAAAAAAAGCCCAACCCGTGGGGGCTTTACGACATGCACGGCAACGTGAGCGAATGGGTGCTCGATCAATACGATCCTGATTTCTACAAAACGCTCAAAGCGGCCGGCGTGGTGACGGATCCATGGAATCGGGCGACGAAACCCTATCCCCACTCGGTGCGCGGCGGTTCCTGGGACGATGACGCCTCAACCCTGCGCAGTGCGGCCCGCGGCCAGTCGGATCGCGGCTGGAAGGCTACTTACCCGCAATTGCCCAAGAGCATCTGGCATCTGTCCGATTGGACGAAAACGGGTTTCCGTCTCGTGCGCCCGCTCAAGGTGCCTTCTGCGGAGGAAATGGCCAAATACTGGACCAGCGGCGTGGAGAAAGATTGAGTTGGTTTGAATTGAGGGCACGCGCCGACGAGATACGACGCACAAACGGAATTCTTCAGCGAATCCGTACAACCGGACTTCGCGCTTCCGCGATCGGGTGAAGAAAGCGAGAGGCCGCGCCAAATAGGATCGAATTATCCTGCGCCCGGAAGCGTCGTGTTTATGTGATTCCCGCGCCTTTTGGCTGGACTTGACTGGTGGGAAATGGGCACTTTGCGTGCGGGCGCTGGGTCAGCGCGGAAAAAGTTTAACCTGATGAAAACGTTCTTTCCAACTAAGCGTTCGGCGCTCCTCGGGGTCCTCGCGGTTTTGAGCGTGACCTTCGTGCAGGCCGGGTTTGTTTACGAAACCGAAAAAGAATTCCTCACCACCGGCGACTTTAACGGCGACGGGAAGTTGGACACCGTCATCGTGGATAAAGCCACGGGTCGCGTGCGCCTCGGCTACCGGATTTCTGAAGATTTCTTCAGTTCGACCGACTGGCGGTCGGGGGGGGTGAAAGACGTGACCGGGGTGGCCGTGGGCCATTTGATGGATGAGAAGCGCGATTCGCTTGCGCTCGTAGCCGCCGACGCGAACATGATCTCGCTGTTCGATGCACCCAGCACGAGTGTGCCCAGCGATCCGGTGATTGTACCTGGTACGGCCCTCGGGCCAAACACGGTGGCGATCATGGATGTTGGCGGCGCGGGAAACACGCCGTTGGCGGATCTCTACGTCGTAAGCATTTACAACGCGGACCCTACCCCAAATCGGGTTACGCTCTTTCGCAACGACAACAAAACCTTCGCGCAACTTTCTGAACTTCCAGCGACCGGGGCTGAGACGCACGCCAATCTGACCGCACTCAAGACCGGCGGGCCGGAATACGTCGTGACTATTTCCAGCGGAGAGAAGGGCAACCGTTTGCAGGCGGAAAAACTTGATGGCGGCAAGCCGGAGGAGGTCCTGAGCATCAACGATTTGCCGGCGGGTGTGGATTACGTGGTGGGAAATTTTCGTGGCACGCCGTTGAAGGACTTTGTTTTCTACACGAGCGGAGAGAGCGATTTGCGAGTCAGTTCGGTCGAAGACGCGGGCGCGGGCAAGTTTAAAGCATCCGCGCTCAAGACGCTGAGTCTGGGTCGTCCGATCAAGCAGTTAGTGACAGTGGACGGTGAAAAGAAAAGTCGTTTGTTGGCGATCTTTGGCACGAATGAACCGGCCGTGTTGTTCGACTTTGATGCGGTGAACGCTCCCGTGCCGGGGCAACAACTCTGGGGGGCAACGAATAAATGCTTGAGCGCCGCCGTGGCACTTCCGGACACGGTGCTTTTGTTTTCCTGGATCTACAATCCCGTCGTGGTGGGTAGTCGGCCGGTGACGCATTATCAGATCTATTCTTTAAAAGACGGGAGTTTCACGCCAGGGGCTTACGGGTCGCTCGCTTCCCTTGACCCGCGCGATGAATGGACCGTGCCAACGATCGCCGAACGCATTGCCACCAATGCCACCGAAAAAACCGTTGCCGACATGAAGCCGTACACGAACGCAATTCCCGGTACGGATGTCCCCTACGTGATGGTGCCGATTCCAGCTGGCGAATATATGATGGGCAGTCCCGACGGCGAGCAGGGGCATAAGGCTGACGAAAGCCCGCCGCATCCCGTCAAGATTTCGCCATTCTGGATGGGCCGATACGAAGTCACTTGGGATCAATATCTCCTGTTCATGTATCCGGATGATGAAAAGGGCCTCCGCGAAAAACATGACCACGACGCTGCCGTTGATGCGACGTCCGATGCGGTTACGCGCCCGTCCAAACCGTATGTGGACATGAGTTTTGGCATGGGAAAGAGTGGTTATCCTGCCATTGCGATGACGCAGCATGCGGCGAACAAGTTTTGCCATTGGTTGAGCGCGAAGACCGGGCACTTCTACCGGCTGCCGACGGAAGCCGAATGGGAATACGCCTGCCG